>CASUON010000070.1 GCA_949457475.1 uncultured Lachnospiraceae bacterium | reverse complement strand
AGCATCCCGGAGCGGAACATCCAGACGGGCCTGCTGCCTGGTTCTGGCGTCCGGGATACAAAAATATTTACGGTTTGTTGGATAACAACCTAGTCATTTTGGATGTTATGTATTAAAATATATAGAAAATGAAACTATTTGTATCTATAAATTGTGACCAACCACGAAGAAAGGGTAATTGTAATGGAAGAGGAAACTTTGAAAATGGTATTTCAAGACGTATACGAGGCTATTAAGCAAGATGTTTCTTGTAATGGAAAAATATTGATCTCTTATGCTGGAGCAAATTTAACATCTATAGAAGCAACCGCTCTGTTGTTTTCAAATTGTATTCTTGAGGATATTGAAATGGTAGAGCAAATGAAAAGGCAGGGAGTTGAGCACCGTTATTCGGATGGGATCATCCGGGGAATGTGTGAACAGGTGATAGAGTTTATTTATCTGTTCCATCATCCTGATTTGTTGCCAGAATATTATGGAACGAATAAAAGTGACCGCGAGGTAGACGATATTGCCAACGAGGACGATTTATTCCTGGCAATCAGAAAGCTAATTGGCGATAAGAGGTATACATCTGGGCGCAATATATTACATATGGCGGAGGATATAGGCGAGAAGTATAAAGCAGATGATGAGTTATCACTTTATGAGGTCTATCAGTGGATATCAACAAATTACCATAATTCATACCGCGAGCATTTGAATGACCTGATTGGCGAATGTGAGGAAGAAGCTGCAGATGCAGGGAGAAATGTAGGTACACAAGAAGCTGCGGATACAGAGGAACATATAGAGGAACAAGAGTTGGACTATCTTATGATGACGACAATTCTTACGGCATTTATGGATACGTATGAAACGATTGTAAAAAACCTCAATTCCAGGGAAGGGGATAGCGGCAGTATGGCTGATTAGTAACGGCGTGCGTTGTATAAATTATGGTGGTTGAGAAGATATTTGAAGATGTTTTTGCATCGGCTGCGTATGAAAATATCTAGGCGTCGTAAATGTATATAACTTATTATAAAATGGCGAATGTAATCGTATGAATTGGAAAAGGACGATCGCATTCGCCATTTTATGATTTATTTCTCCATCCGCTACGTTGGATTTTTTGCAGCGTGTTTGAAAAATGCTTTCCGGCAGATGGAGGGAATGAATGTTCAGATACGCCTAAAAAACGTTTTGCAAAATGAAAGAAAATACATCATACTTACCATAAATAACGAGTGGCCGGCACATTGATTTAAAGATTGAAGATTGGAAGTTGAAAGGGTTAAATATAAAAACAGTTGACAAATCAGGTTTATAGGTATAAACTTCAAATATATAGTTTATATTTATAAACCAACGACTGTAAGATGCCACAAACAAAAATAGTCATAATAAAATATAAGTTGTATTTCATTTTACGAAAATTAAGAAGGAGGATTTTATGACGTACCATATAAACGAAAGCGAGTACCGCTTTATGGAAATTTTATGGGAAGAAGAGCCGGTTAATTCGATGGAGCTTGTGCGAATTTGTTCTGAAAGGCTGGGTTGGAAAAAATCTACGACCTATACGGTTATCCGCAAATTATCCCAAAAGCAGATTGCCAGTAATGAAAACGCCGTAGTCCGCGCGCTGGTATCGCGCAGCTGCATGCAAAAGCAGGAAAGCAACGACTTTTTGAACAGAAAATTCGGGGGCAGCCTGCCCATGTTTGTAAACGCATATTTACAGGATAAAAAGCTGACAAAAGAAGAAGCGGAGCGTTTAAAAAAGATGATTCAAGAGGCGTCTGAGGAATAATTTTTATAAGCAGGGAAAGGACTTTTGCATAACAGGGAACCGTTCCTTATTTGAGACGAGACGGAAAGGAGCCAGTTTTTGGCTGCTTTCCGTCTCGCCATTTTTAACCATTCACAATGTATCCACATCTGTGTTTTTTCAGATTCTTTATTCCCAAAGCCATTCGGGGAAATGCCCTGGCCGCATTAATGATGGAACAAGCGGATCCCAGTAAAGGCCATTACCATTTGATGCGCGTTGCACGCATCAATCACATCCTGGTCGCGCTTGGAGCCGCCTGGCTGCGCGACATATTTTACGCCGCTGCGAAACGCGCGTTCGATATTGTCGCTGAACGGGAAGAATGCGTCGGAGCCAAGCGTAACATTGCAATTTTGATCCAGCCAGGCACGTTTTTCCTCGGCTGTAAATACCGGCGGCTTTTCTTTAAAGGTATTTGCCCACACGTCGTCGCCCAGTACGTCCATGTAGTCGTCGCCGATATACAGGTCGATCGCGTTGTCCCGGTCGGCACGTTTGATGCTGTCAAGGAATTGCAGCCCCAATACTTGCGGGGACTGGCGTAAAAACCAGTTGTCTGCCTTGGTGCCAGCCAGGCGCGTGCAGTGGATGCGCGACTGCTGTCCGGCGCCGATCCCGATGGCCTGTCCGCCTTTTACATAACATACAGAATTGGACTGGGTATATTTTAACGTAATCATGGCGATTGCGAGGTCGATTTTTGCCGCGTCTGGAAGCTCTTTTTGTTCCGTCACAATATTCTGGAAAAAATCACGATTGATATCCAGCTCGTTGCGGCCCTGTTCAAAGGTAATGCCAAAGACGTCCTTGTGTTCTATCGCAGCTGGCGCATAAGACGGGTCGATTTCGATAATATTATAAGTGCCGCGTTTTTTTGATTTCAAAATCTCCAGCGCCTCCGGCTCGTAGCCCGGGGCAATGATGCCGTCGGAGACTTCGCGTTTGATAAACGCTGCGGTCGATTTGTCGCATACATCGGAAAGGGCGATAAAGTCCCCAAAAGAAGACATACGATCGGCGCCGCGTGCCCGGATATACGCGCTTGCTAACGGGGAATATTCCATGTCGTCGTCCGCCCAGTATATTTTGCGTTCTATATCATTTAATGGCAGGCCAACAGCGGCCCCCGCCGGCGATACATGCTTAAAGGAAGTTGCGGCGGGAAGGGAGGTTGCTTTTTTTAACTCTGTGACAAGCTGCCAGCCGTTAAATGCGTCCAGGAAATTGATGTAGCCCGGCTTGCCGTTTAATACTTTGATTGGCAGCTGGGAACCGTCCTTCATAAAGATTTTGGATGGTTTCTGGTTTGGGTTGCATCCATACTTTAATTCTAATTCGTTCATGTCAGATTCTCCTATGAATATAAGTAATAAGTAAATTTGTGGATAAACGGTGATTCCGCTACTGATTAATAGAATAAATGAAAGCTTGAACAAAGCGGATATAAATGTTATTATAAACGGTAAAGAAAAGAAATACAAGGGGGACATTTATATATGAAAGAAATCGCGTTGGTTATAATGGCAGCCGGGATTGGTTCCCGTTATGGGGCTGGTATTAAGCAGCTGCAAAAAGTAGGGCCGCAGGGGGAGATCATTATTGACTACTCCATCCACGACGCCTTAGAAGCCGGGTTTACGAAAGTAGTCTTTATTATCCGTAAAGATATCGAAGCGGAATTTAAAGAGGTAATTGGTTCACGTATCGAAAAGATATGTCCGGTAACATACGTATTCCAGGAAAAAGACGACTTGCCGGAAGGCTTTGCATGCCCGCAAGGCCGCGTAAAACCATGGGGCACCGGCCAGGCAGTGCTTGCCTGCCGCGACGCGCTGCATGTTCCGTTCGCAGTAATTAACGCGGACGATTATTATGGAAAAACGGCGTTTCAAAATATTTACCAGTTTTTAATGGAACACTATGACGAACAGAGCCAGTACTGTATGGCAGGGTTCCAGATCGGAAATACATTGAGCGACAACGGCACGGTAACCCGCGGCATCTGTACGATGGATGCGCAAAACCACCTGTTAAAAGTGGTAGAGACCAGCGGGCTGGTGCGCAAAGAAGACGGCAGTATACAAGACGCTGCCGGCGCGGTTTTGCCGGACGATACGCTTGTCTCGATGAACTTATGGGGGCTGACGCCGGAGTTTATTTCCGTTTTGGAGAAAAAGTTTACAGAATTTCTCCGCCAGGTAGAACCAGGCGACCTGAAAGCAGAATACCTGCTGCCCGCAGTGATTGACCAGATGCTGGAAAGCGGGCAGGCGCATGTACAGGTGCTGCCAACCGCCGACAAATGGTTTGGCGTAACTTATGCAGCGGATAAAGACAGCGTAGTGGCCGCTTTTAAGAAGCTTGTAGACGATGGGGTATATGCTTCCAGTCTGTGGGAGTAAAGGAAAGAAGGTGGCGTGTGGCATATGCGTCAGGCGGAATAAGAAAGGGATTTAAAAAATGAAAATAGCAGTAGCGGGTACCGGGTATGTAGGCCTGTCGTTAGCAGTGCTGTTGTCACAGCGCCATGAAGTTGTAGCGGTCGATATCCTTCCAGAAAAAGTTGCGAGGATCAACCGGCGTGAGTCGCCGATCATAGACCGTGAGATTATGGAATTCTTTGAACAAAAGACACTGCATCTGCACGCGACAGCAGATGCAAAGGCGGCTTATCAAGACGCTGACTTTGTAATTATTTCCACGCCGACGAATTATGAACCTAGGCTTAACTATTTTGATACGTCTTCAGTGGAAGATGTTATCCAGACTGTGCTGGAAGTAAATGAAAAAGCTGTGATGGTCGTAAAATCCACGGTTCCTGTCGGGTTTACGAAAGAAGTATGTAAAAAGTACCAGACCAGCCGGATTTTGTTTTCGCCGGAATTTCTGCGGGAGGGGCATGCGTTGTATGACAATTTGTACCCTTCCCGGATTATTGTCGGAAGTATGCAGCAGGACGAAGAGCTTAGGGCCGCCGCGCGGACATTTGCGCAGCTGCTGTGTGAAGGGGCGTTGAAAAAAGACGTGCCAGTACTTTATATGGAGACAACGGAAGCAGAAGCCGTGAAGTTATTTGCCAATACGTACCTAGCGCTGCGGGTATCTTATTTTAACGAACTGGATACGTATGCGGAAGTCCGCGGGCTGAATACGAAACATATCATAGAAGGCGTATGCCTGGACCCGCGTATCGGGGAGCAGTACAACAACCCGTCTTTTGGGTATGGCGGCTATTGCCTGCCAAAAGATACGAAACAGCTGCTGGCAAATTACAAGGACGTACCAGAAAACTTGATGGAAGCGATTGTTGCATCCAACAGCACGCGCAAAGACTTTGTAGCGGAGCAGATTCTTGACAAAGGCGGATATTTCGACCAGGGCGGCAGAAAAGGCCGGGGAGGGATACCAGGAAATGTTTGTGTTGTTGGTATTTACCGGCTGACGATGAAAACAAATTCGGACAATTTCCGGCAAAGTTCTGTGCAGGGCGTCATGAAGCGCATCAAGGCAAAAGGCGCGGTCGTAATTATTTATGAACCGGCATTGAAAGAGGATTCGTTTTTTGGCAGCGAAGTAATCGCAGATTTGTCAGAATTTAAGTCCCGGTCGGATGTAATCGTAGCAAACCGTTTTTCCCAGGAGCTGGCAGACGTGTCGGAAAAGGTATATACAAGGGACTTGTACGGAAGGGATTAATTTATATACGGCAAAGATATAAATGTGGCAGACGGGCGGATCACGAGAGGAGTTGTGCATGGAAGAAAACAATCAAAAGGAACCTTACCCAGGGGAGGGCGCCAATACGGATCGGGCAGAAGAAACCGCCTGGCAGCCCGAGGGAAACAAAGAAGCGGTTTCACGGCCAGATAGCAGTAGCGACGGGGCAGACATTTGTGGACAGCCATATAGCCAGGGAGCCGGCAGCCAGCAGCAGTTCAGTCAAAATACAGGCGGTTATGACCAGAACGCAGGCGTATGGAATACAGGAGGAGGCGCCCAGCAGCCAAATCAGAATGCAGGGGCTTGGAATGCGGATGGCACGATCCAGCAGCCAAGCTGGGACAATGGCGGCTATAACCAGAACGCAGGGAGTTACCAGCAGCCGTATTCGCAGGGACAGACGACGTACCAGCAGCCAAATGGAGAAGGTTTAGGCAATTATGGGCAAATTTATGGCAATGACCCTGGAAACGGCCAGCCAGATGGAAATAACGCAGACAATTATGGGCAGGCCTATGGCCAGTATTCCGGAAACGGCCAGCCGTATAGCGGCGCGCAAAACGGCGGCTACCAGCAGTATAATGGAAACCCGTCCGGGCAATGGGGGCAGTATAGCCAATATCAAAAAACGCCGGGCAATCCTGGCCGTAATTATAACAATGGCTTTGGGATTGCGTCCCTGATACTTGGAATTTTGTCGTTTGTGCTTTTTTGTACCTGTATTAACATTCCAATTGCAATTGTAGCGATTGTTTTTGGAATCCTTCATCTGGGGAAAACTTCGGATGGGAAAGCAATCGGCATTGTTGGAATTGTAACGGGGGCGTTGTCTATTTTGGCGTTTATTGTTACGCTTGTGCTGATGTGGGCGCCGTTTCAGATGTTTTATGAAGAAAGGGTACAGAATCTGCCGTATTCTTCCGATTATAATAATAGGTACGACTACGATGACCGGTACGATTTTGATTACGATGACCTGGAAGATTTATTTGACCTGCCGTTTTGGAATGATTCGGGCTATGGCAGGAATGGGCGAGAGTCTTATTGAGGTGGCAGGATGATAATATAATATGAAAATCTTGCTTTTAAGTAACCTTTAAAGGAGAAGGTTATGCTACGATTCTAATGTCCCCGATTGGCGGGTATGGATATGACGATGTGACTGGTAAAAAGACCAGCGAGATATTGCCTTGTTCTATTACATTTAAAGTTGTCGAAGAAATAAAAGGTTAGACTTTATTTCCCAAAGAGAGATTAGAATGGAGCAAATAGCAGTATAGCGGTATTCTGCAATAAAAAAATCCCTATGCTATCCATAAATCTGGATATAGACAATCCGAAAATTGATTCCCCGGAACCAGCATATTATTGTTATCTGCCGTTAAAGTCAGATGGATAGCCTGGCCATCCGATGGATTAGAATTAATCTTACAACCAGATGGAACATTTAAGAAGGTGAATTCTTAGAAATGTGTTTGAATTAGTTATTATTTTATAAAATAGCATTTTGTCCATATATTTATTCTAGTCAGTTAAAAATATATCCTTGACAGATTACCATTTACCGGATATACTATCCTTGCAAAATGATTTGAAAATGCGATGATGAAGACAGTAGGTATTCTGCCAAAATAACAGCGAGCCGGGCAGGTGAAAGCCGGTATGAGTAGCAGGGTTTCTGAAGATCACTTCTGAGCAGCAGGCCGAACCGTCCTGGCAGTGTTGGCTGATAATCATATCAAGCGGTATGATTGGAGTTGTATGAGTTTAGTATGAACGTTAGATGCAAAACACCGCCGGATTCCAGTAAGCTCTGACGTATTCCCTTCGTTACAGGGAACGGGTATGCACAGCCATGCGCTGTAAGTACCATGTTACAGGTGGTATAACGAGATTTTTAAGCCTCGTCCTTTAACAGGACGGGGCTTTTTTTGCACATGGGCACCCGAAGGAACTAGGACATGTTTGAAAAATCATTCCCGCCATCTGCTGGAAAGCGTTTTTCAAACACGTACTAAGACCTAGACTGCCAGAAGTAAAAAAGGGATGATAAAAAAGGAGATGCAGCATGTATAATAAAGTAGATACCAACATGAACTTTGCAGACAGAGAACATAAGGTCGCCGAGTTTTGGAAAGAACATGACATCTTTCAAAAGTCAATGGAATCCAGAAAAGCGGGCGAGACGTATACGTTTTACGACGGGCCGCCAACGGCCAACGGCAAGCCGCATATCGGGCATGTGCTAACGCGTGCGATCAAAGACTTGATCCCGCGCTACCAGACGATGAAAGGCAAATATGTGCCGCGCAAAGCCGGCTGGGATACCCATGGGTTGCCAGTAGAGCTGGAAGTGGAAAAGCAGCTTGGATTAAATGGAAAAGAACAGATTGAAGAATACGGGATGGAGCCTTTTATCAAGCAGTGCAAGGAGTCCGTATGGCAGTATAAAGGCATGTGGGAGGAGTTGTCTGACAACGTGGCCTTCTGGGCGGACATGGACAACCCGTATGTAACATATAAAGATGATTTTATTGAATCTGAATGGTGGGCGTTAAAGCAGATATGGGATAAGAAGCTGTTGTATAAAGGCTTTAAAATTGTCCCGTACTGCCCGCGCTGCGGGACGCCGCTGTCTTCCCAGGAAGTCGCCCAGGGCTATAAGACCGTAAAAGAGAGGTCAGCCGTCGTAAGGTTCCAGGTAGTCGGGGAAGACGCGTATTTTTTGGCCTGGACGACGACACCGTGGACGCTGCCGTCCAATGTGGCGCTTTGTGTAAATCCGGATGAAATATACTGCAAAGTACATGCGGCGGATGGACGCACCTACTATATGGCGCAGGCGCTGCTCGACCAGGTGCTTGGCAGGCTTGCCAACGAAGAAGAGGGCGTGAAGGCGTATGAAGTGCTGGAGACGTTCCCGGGGACGGCGTTAGAGTATAAGGCGTACGAACCGCTGTTTGATTTTGCGGATGAGATCATCGCTAAGCAAAATAAAAAAGCGCATTATATTACTTGCGATCATTATGTCACTATGACAGACGGTACCGGTATTGTGCATATTGCGCCGGCTTTTGGTGAAGACGACGCGCAGGTAGGCCGCAAATACGACCTGCCGTTTGTGCAGCTGGTCAACAGCAAAGGGGAAATGACGCAGGAGACCGATTATGCGGGCGTATTTGTAAAAAAGGCCGACCCGAAAATTTTGTCGGATTTGGACCAGAAGGGGCTGCTTTTTGACGCGCCGAAATTCGAGCATGACTACCCGCACTGCTGGAGGTGCGATACGCCGCTGATCTATTATGCGAGGGAATCTTGGTTTATTAAGATGACGGCGGTCAAAGACGATTTAATACGCAACAACAATACGGTAAACTGGATTCCGGACGCGATCGGAAAAGGGCGTTTTGGAGACTGGCTGGAAAATATCCAGGACTGGGGCATTTCGCGCAACCGCTATTGGGGGACGCCGCTGCCGGTATGGGAATGCACTTGCGGGCACCAGGAATGCATTGGCAGCCGTGTGCAGCTTGCGGAAATGAGCCACAACCCGGACGCGGCGAATGTAGAGCTGCATAGGCCGTATATCGATGAAGTTGTAGTGGCATGCCCGGCGTGTGGCGGCAAGATGCACCGCGTGCCGGAAGTCATCGACTGCTGGTTTGATTCCGGGGCGATGCCGTTTGCGCAGCAGCATTATCCATTTGAAAATAAGGAATTGTTCGAGCAGCAGTTCCCGGCCAAATTTATTTCCGAAGGCGTAGACCAGACGAGGGGATGGTTTTATTCGCTGATGGCGGAGTCGACGCTGCTGTTTAACCGGGCGCCGTATGAAAACGTCATTGTGCTCGGGCATGTGCAGGACGAAAAAGGCCAGAAGATGAGCAAGTCCAAAGGCAATGCCGTAGACCCGTTTGACGCGCTAAAGACGTTTGGTGCGGACGCGATCCGCTGGTATTTTTATATTAACAGCGCGCCGTGGCTGCCAAACCGTTTCCACGACAAAGCGGTATTGGAAGGGCAGCGTAAATTTCTAGGGACGCTTTGGAATACGTACGCGTTTTTTGTGTTATATGCAAACATTGATGAATTTAATGCTACAAAGTATAGATTGGAATATGATAAATTAAATGTGATGGACCGCTGGCTGTTATCCAAGCTGAATACCGTAGTAAAAGCGGTAGACAGCAATCTGGGCAGCTACCGGATTCCGGAGGCCGCGCGGGCGCTGGATAGTTTTGTAGATGAGATGTCCAACTGGTATGTCAGAAGAAGCCGCGAACGTTTCTGGGCAAAAGGCATGGAACAGGATAAAGTCAACGCCTATATGACGTTGTATACGGCTTTGGTGACCGTTGCAAAAATTGCTGCGCCGTTTGTACCGTTTATGACGGAAGAAATCTACCAAAACCTGGTATCCAGTATTGATGCTTCAGCGCCGGAAAGCGTGCATTTATGCGATTTTCCGTCTGTAAAGGAAGAATGGATCGACGACGGGCTGGAAATGAATATGGATGAGGCGCTCAAAATCGTTGTGATGGGGCGTGCGGGCAGAAATACCGCTAATATAAAAAACCGCCAGCCAATTGGCAGGATGTATGTCAAAGCGCCGTTTGAACTGCCAGAGTATTTTGTCAAGGTTATAGAAGAGGAATTGAATATCAAGCAGGTGGAATTTTCTGAAGACGTCAGCGCATATACAGATTATACGTTTAAGCCGCAGCTGCGTACTGTAGGGCCGAAATACGGAAAATATTTAAAACAGATTCAACAAGCCCTTGCGGGGCTAAACGGCAATGCCGCAATGGCGCAGCTGAAGGAAAAAGGCGTAATCACTCTTGACAGTATCGGGGAGAACATCGTATTATCAGAAGAGGATTTGCTGATTACGATGACGCAGCAGGAAGGGTATATGGCTGTAAATGACCATAACATTACGGTTGTGCTGGATACAAACCTGACGCCGGAACTTCGCGAGGAAGGGTTTGTGCGCGAGGTTATCAGCAAAATCCAGACGATGAGGAAAGAAGCCGGATTTGAAGTTATGGATAAGATTGCGGTTTCTTACGTTGCGGATGGAGCGGCTGCGGATATATTTGAAAGAAACGGCCAGTCCATCTGCGCAGAGGTACTTGGCGTAAGCATAACCGCGGGCAAGTTGAGCGGATATAGCAAGGAGTGGAACTTAAATGGGGAAACAGTTACTTTAAGTGTGCAAAAACAGTAATAATTAGGAAATATATTAATTATATCAATTATATTTGATTTATCGAAACAGCTAAAAGGAGGGCACCAATGAAAAACAAAGTGTTTGAAAAAGAGGCATTTATCAAAAGCGTGAAAGATGATGTCAAAAATCTGTACCGCAAAACGCTTGATGAAGCAAGCCAGCAGGAAATTTACCAGGCAGTGGCAAAGACGGTGAAAGAAGTTATCATCGACAATTGGCTGGCAACACAAAAAACGTTTGATAAAGAAGATCCGAAGATCGTTTATTATATGTCGATGGAATTTTTAATGGGCCGCGCGCTGGGCAATAACTTAATCAACCTTACCGCTTATGAGGAAGTGCAAGAAGCGCTAAAGGAAATCGGGCTGGACATTAATGTCATTGAAGACCAGGAGCCAGACCCTGCGCTAGGTAACGGCGGCCTGGGCCGTCTGGCGGCATGTTTTCTGGAGTCGCTTACTACTTTGGGGTATCCGGCATATGGATGCGGCATCCGCTACCGTTATGGCATGTTCCGCCAGCAAATCCAAGACGGCTATCAGATCGAGGCGCCGGACAACTGGTTAAAAGACGGCTACCCATTTGAGCTGCGCAGGCCGGAATATAACTATGAAGTAAAATTCGGCGGCTATGTGCGTACGGAAAACGGCAAAGACGGCAAGACACGGTTTGTACATGAAGGCTACCAGTCTGTAAAGGCGATCCCGTATGATATGCCAATCGTAGGCTATAACAACAATATGGTAAACACGTTGATGATCTGGGACGCGGAACCAATGGAAGTATTCCATCTGGATTCTTTTGACAAAGGGGATTACCACAAAGCTGTAGAGCAGGAGAACCTGGCGAGGAATTTGGTAGACGTGCTGTATCCATGCGACGACCATATCGCGGGGAAAGAGCTGCGGTTGAAGCAGCAGTATTTCTTTGTTTCCGCTTCGTTGCAGCGGGCGATCTCAAAATTTAAGAAGAGCCATGACGATATCCGTACGCTGCCAGATAAAGTATGTATCCAGATGAACGATACCCATCCGACGCTGGCGGTTGCAGAGCTTATGCGCCTTTTAATGGATGAAGAAGGCCTTGGCTGGGATACCGCATGGGAGATTACGACAAAGACCTGCGCGTATACCAACCATACGATTATGGCAGAAGCGCTGGAAAAATGGCCGATCGAGATTTTCTCCAGGCTTCTTCCAAGGATTTACCAGATCGTAGAAGAAATTAACCGCAGATTTATTTTACAGATACAGCAGAAGTTCCCGAACGACAATTATAAAGTACAGAAGATGGCGATCATTTATGACGGCCAGGTAAAAATGGCGCATCTGGCGATTGCGGCAGGGTATTCGGTAAATGGCGTTGCAAGGTTGCATACGGAGATTTTGAAAAATGAGGAGCTAAAGGAATTTTACCAGATGTTCCCGGAGAAATTCAATAATAAGACAAATGGCATTACGCAGCGCCGCTTCTTGCTCCATGGCAACCCGCTGCTGGCAGAATGGGTTACCGCGCATATCGGTACGGATTGGGTAACAAACCTTTCCCATATGAAGCGTCTGGCAATTTATGCGTCCGATGAAAAAGCGCAGCAGGAATTTATGAATATCAAATACCGCAACAAGCAGCGCCTTGCCAAATATATTTTGGAGCACAATGGCATTGAAGTAGACCCGCGTTCGATCTTTGACGTGCAAGTTAAGCGCCTGCATGAATATAAGCGCCAGCTTATGAATATCCTGCACGTTATGTATCTGTACAATAAATTAAAAGAGCATCCGGAAATGGAATTTATCCCACGCACGTTTATTTTTGGCGCGAAGGCGGCTGCCGGGTACCGGACGGCAAAACTGACGATTAAGCTGATTAACAGCGTTGCGGATGTAATCAATAATGACCGGAGTATTAATAATAAAATCAAGGTTGTATTTATTGAAGACTACCGCGTATCGAATGCGGAGTGGATTTTCGCAGCAGCGGACGTATCGGAGCAGATTTCAACCGCATCCAAAGAAGCTTCTGGTACCGGAAATATGAAATTTATGTTAAATGGCGCTTTAACAATTGGAACGATGGACGGCGCAAATGTGGAAATGGTCGAAGAAATGGGTGAAGAAAACGCCTTTATCTTTGGCATGAGTTCCGATGAAGTCATTGGGCATGAACAGCGCCGCGACTACAACCCAATGGAGATATTTAACAGCGACGCGGACATCCGCCAGGTATTAATGCAGCTGATTAACGGGGTTTATTCACACAACGATACAGAACTGTTCCGAAGCCTGTATGATTCACTGCTGAATACAAATTGTACGCAGTACGCAGACCGGTATTTTGTATTGAAGGACTTCCGCTCCTATGCAGAAGCGCAAGAGCGCGTTATGGAAGCCTACAAAGACGAAAGCCGCTGGGCGAGGAGCGCGATACTCAATGTCGCCAACGTAGGCAAGTTCTCTTCCGACCGTACGATTGAAGAATATGTACGCGATATCTGGCATCTGAAAAAACTTCAGATAGAGTTATCGGAAGAATAATATTATAAATGTTTGAAAAATGAGGCTGCTAGTTTGGCAGTTTCATTTTTTTAGCTTAAAATAAAGATAGTTAAAATAAAGATAGATAAAATAGAGATAGATAAAATAGAGATAGATAAAATAGAGATAGATAAAATAGAGATAGATAA
>CASUON010000069.1 GCA_949457475.1 uncultured Lachnospiraceae bacterium | reverse complement strand
GAAAGAATAAGTCTGTAACAGGATTTTTTTGGTTACAAACTTATTATACGAGGAAAATAAAAATGATAAAACAAAAAGAGCATTGGAAATCTATCATTACAAGGCTTGATAGATAGAGGAAAGGTATGTGCTGTGAGGAAAAATAACCGAGTTCCATACATAAAGCCGTATAAAAGTATTTTTATGCCTTTGGTTAATCCGATAGAAATAAAAAAACCGCCAATTATGCCGGAACGAACCAAGTTTGATTTTATATCCGTAATAATTACATTGGTAATGAATGCCTTAGTTTGTTTTATCATTTTTGCTATGCAGGGGACGTTTCCATATTATTTTTTATTGTTTCCAATTACCATGTTTATGATACCTTTTGTAACACATTGGCGTTCTAAAAGTAATGCAAAAAAAACTTATGGGAAAGCTGTTAAGCAATACGAAGAATACCTTGGTTGTGTTGAAGAAAAATGGAAAAAACAAAATAATCTTATTTTGCAGTATTATTCAAATAATTTTCTTATGCCATCTCAGCTTATTGAGGCAATCATTGATTCGATAGAAAACAACGGTGATACGTTATGGAGCGTGCTGCCAGAGCACCAGGAATTTCTGGTATTTCGGGCAGGTGTTTATGAAATGCCGTCGCCGGTAGCGTTTCTACATAATAATGAATGGGATGGCAAAATGCCTGAAGTTATTAAATTACATGTAGATTCCATTGTTTCTCGTAATAGCATGATTCCATCTATGCCATTAGCCATAGATTTGAAAAAAAATTTCTTTATAGCGGTACAAATTTCTAATAAAAAAAGAGGGATGCGCCATTTCAGTGCATTTATGTTTAGCCTTCTAGCCACGCATGCGTATGATGACGTTAAGCTTGCTGTGCTAGCGAAAGAATCCTCGGATTGCCTGATGGGTTGGCTGCGCTGGTTTCCGCATATTTGGAATGAGCAAGGTGATTTCCGTTATTATTGTGCGGATGATAGCAACAAGAGTGATATTTTGGATCATATTGAAAATGTTATTAGTAATAGGTTGCAGAAAGCAGGAAAGACGAAATTTGCCCCAGAGTATATACTTGTTGTTGAAGATGTGGCGGCTTTTTTTTCGCACCCAGTTAGCAGGTACTTTTCATCTACGGATGCCAAGTTTGGATTTCGGATTATTTTTATATTGAATGAAAAGAACACAGTCCCTTCTATCTGTTCTTTAATTATTGATGTTGCAAAGGGCAGGATTTATAAAAATAATGAGAAGGATCCGATCCCTTTTGTATGTGATGAGATTGATCTGGAAACTGCAGAGGGTATATCCAGGATGCTCTCTAACGTGGAACTTGTAAATGGGGAAAGGAGTACAAAGATTCCTGAGATCGTTACGTTTTTTGATCTGCTGGCAAGCAATGCCTTAAGGCACGAAACTATTAAGAAGGTTTGGGGGGAAAAGCGTTCTCATTTAAAAAATATTGGGCTGCTTGTCCCTATCGGCGTTACAATAGATGGTTTGCCAATATGTGTTGACTTTAAAGATGGCGCAGATGGGCCACATGCAATTATTGCTGGAATGACAGGTTCTGGCAAAACGGAATTACTCCAGACACTTATACTTTCCTTGTGTGTAAACTATAGCCCAGAGCAGGTTGCTTTTGCTTTTATAGATTTTAAAGAGGGAGGGATGGCGAAACAATTTAGGGGGATTCCACATGAAAGCGGGATACTTACCAACAAAGGGAATCATGTCGCCTATTTGGCTAACCGCGCGATTACAATGCTGCAGCAGGAAAAAAAATACCGCGGCAGCCTTTTAAGCGAATATGGTTTGGATATCGATCGATACCATAAAAAATATTATGGGGCAAAACAAGAAAAAATGGTACCATTGCCGCACCTTTTTGTTATTATTGATGAATCGGCGGAAGTTGTAGATCAGTTCCGCGAATTTATGGGTGAAATGGTCAGCCTTGCGCGTGTTGGGCGCAGTATGGGCATACATTTGATTTTGTCTACGCAAAATCCGAGCCGTACGGTTGATAGCCAAATCCTAGATAATGCAAACCTCAAAATTTGCCTGTCAGTTCTTAACGAGGAAGAAAGCAAAGCTATTTTAAAAGTAAAAGACGCTGCATACATTGTCCCCCGCGGCAGGGCTATTTTGATGGCGGGCAATGGGAGGCGCTATGAAGAATTCCAAAGCGCTTATGCCGGCGCTATCGCGACAAGCAGCGCGGAGCATCTTGGGACAGAACCTATCGTAGTATTTCCGGATGGAAATACGGCGCAATTAGGAAAAGATATGGAGAATATTTCGGCTAGTACCCAGTTAGAGGAAACATTGGCTGTATTGCGAAGGCTCGTTGCCTATTGCCCTGACCATAAGGTTTTTAGCGATACTTTGCCAGATGCCCTGTTTTCTTATGACGTTGATGAAAATACACTTAACGGCATTGGTTCCAAAGGGCTCAAGGCAGTTATAGGCAAAGCGGATGTTTTAGAAAAACAGGTGATTACAGACGTTGTCGTGGATTTTGACGTCTGCCGCAATCTGGTTATATATGGCTCTCCACGCAGTGGAAAAACGACACTGTTAGAAACTATATTATTAGACCTTGTACAAAGATATCCACAAGATGAAGTGCAGTGTATTGTAGTAGCAAATTGCGCAAGCGCAATGATGCGCTTTGCAAAGTGCAGCTTTGTTGCAGAGATCCTTACTGAGGCAGACACAGAAAAGTTATACCGTTTGCCTCAATTTTTGATAGAAGAATCGAAGCGGAGGTTTGTATTGATGAAAAACGCGGGGGCTATGTCGATCGAAGATTATAAGCCTTCCAGTCATCGGTTTCCCCGTATTGTAGTATTTTTTGATAGCTTACAGTACTATCCGTTTATTGGGCAGCTGGCTGGCGTGTTTGCGGCAGGCAGCGCGCAGGCAGGGATTCATGTTATTGGAACGTATCAAGACTCTTCCCTGCCCCGTAGTATTGTTTCATTTTTCGGCGGACAAGTGGCATTGCAAATTCACGATGACCTATCGTTTAAATATGGTATATCTTATAATAGGATTGTGGAGAACCATGCTGGGCGTGGTATTTATGGAGATCAGGATATGGACTATCTTGAGGTGCAGGTATTCCAGCCATCGCTTACTGTTTCCAATGCCAGAAAGGCGGGGGCTGTTTCCCAAAAGATAATTAAACAGCCATACAGTATTAATAACGGTTCCATAGATTATTTGGATGGGATAATTAAGCCGGCTGACCCGTTGCAACGTGTTAAGATTACAACAGTAGCGGATGTTATTCACCGGCTATACCCAACAACGGCATTATTGCCTATTGGGATTTTTTATGAGACGCTTCAACCATTTGCAATTTCTGATAAGACGAAGGCCTGCCTTTTTTCCATACTTGGGGATAAACAGGTACGGGATGATTTAACAGTCTTCCTTGATGATAAACTTAGGGAGATTGGCAATCTTGTTTTCTTTGGCGATGGAAAGCCAATACCCGATGCAGCCGCATTGTCTGCTATGTTTGCTGAATTAACGTGTGATAACAGGCATCTGTTTCTTTTAATTTATTATGAAAAGCAGGAATTTCTTACGGCAGGTACATCCAATGAGAATCAAAATGCATTGGTGCATATGCTGGAAACTGTATATCGGGGGAAAACAAGCCTCATTGTTGTTACTTCGGCGCGCCTAGCTAAGAATTATGCGCCAGTTAATGAATATTGCATAAATGCAAACGGTATTGTTGCAATTGGTGGTAAACATGATGCCCATGTGCGTTTTGCGGACGTAAGTACACGGATTGTTGGTATACCAAAGGGCGAAGCCTATGTTTCTACGTCTGCCACCAAATTTGAAAGGCTAGTCCTCAAGAAATATGTTTCATAGGGTATTGCATAGGATAAAGGAGGAGATTATTATGGCAGCTACATTGTTGACACAAGACAAAACGGTTGCGCTTAACTGCGCGAACAGGCTTCAGTCGATTAAGGCAGAGCATGAAGGTAACATTGCTAAGATGAAAGCGCTCATGTTGGAGTTGGACGCCGTCTGGAAAGGTGATTCGGAAACGGCATACAATGAATGTTTTATGAGCATGACTTCAACATTTAATAAGTATAGCCAGCTGCTGGAAGACTATAGCGCCACACTTACCCGAGTCACAAATAATACATTCAACAACGACTCACAGCATGCGAGCGAGATTTACGCCAGCTTTAAAGCATAGCCGAGATAAGGCTTATTAGAAGGGGCGGTAAATCATGGTCAATATCTATAAGCGCTTTGGAGTAATTGTGATTGATTCATCGCTTCTCTTCTCACGTTTTACAGACCGTTTTTTTGAAAAACTGCGGATTTATGCCGAAGACGGCGGGGCCCTGATGCGGTATCCGGCATTTCAAGTTGAGGCGGAAGAACTGGAAAAGGCGGCTGGTGGGAAAATGAGGCAGATAGCAAAATACAATTTGAGAAAGCTGGATACTTTAAAATTTATTGAATTTAGCGCGAAAGAATTAGACGGCGACTGTGACTGCGAATCACTTATACGCCGATTATTGACGCAGGATATTGAGGTGGCAGTAGCAGCGTCAAACAAGCTTTTGATCGAACGACTCATTTTGAACCAGATAGACGTTTCGATTATTGACCTCTCAAATGCCGGGGCAGTTGTGCGTCCATCTAATTTTAACAGATATGAAGATGCGTCCGATGTCCTGGCATTGGCAGAACCGGCGGCGCTGCCCTATATCCCTGTAAAAGAAGGGGATACGCTTTTTTGCGGCGATGGCAGCGCGATTGAGTTAACTTCTATTTTTAATAGTGGCGGGAAAGAGGCCGTTATCTATAACTGCACCCGCAGTGGATATGTAGCTAAGATTTTCCAGGATGGGGTTTTAACGGACTTAAAACTTGAAAATATTAAAAATTTCATTAGATTTCATAGAGATATGCCATGGCTGGCCTGCCCCGTAGACGTTTTGTATGTAAAAAAGGAGGAAGGATCAAACTGCCCGGTAGGTTATCTGATGAAATGTGTTGACGGCGTAACCGCGATGAATGAGGAGGAGCTGTTTTTAGGGGATATCGATTGTTTTTCGCAAGAAAAGTATAAAGAGGTCAAACCAATTTATGTTGTGGGGATTTGTATCGCCATATTAAGGCAAGTCATGTACCTGCATATGAAAGGGATTTTGTTTGGCGACTACAATGGTGGCAATTTTGCTATAAAGGACGACCGGAGCACTGATTATGTGTGTTTTTTTGATACTGACGGTTACGGTTATAAAAAAAATCCTGTAGTGAGCGTTGCTGCTGAATTTGAAAGCCCACGTACTTATAATTTCCATGATAAACGGGATTTGCTCAGGTCAGAGTACGATAACCTGTATATTGCATTGTTTCGCTGGATGACTCTTGGCATGGTGCCTTTTTCAAAAGATACGGACGGGAATTGGGTATATCGGGATTGGGGGCATGAGACAGAACAAAGAAAAGCTAGATGGGCAATAATACCTACGCCAGTGCAAAAACTTTTCAATAAAGTGTTTGGCGGCGGACAGGCAAAGACGCCGACAGAGCTGTTGTACGCGTTAAAAAAAGCTTATGGAATTGTTGCAATGCAACCAACATACAGTGCGTATTTTGCTGAGTTGTTGAGCGGCGGCCATAGTTTGGCTATACCGGTAGACTATAAGCTTAAAATGGATATTTTTGAGCTGGATATGCCTACGCCTGATATACTTCCAGAACCTATCCCAAAGGAGCCGCCAAAAAGGAAGTGGCCATATGTGCTCATTGTAGCTATCCTTGCGGCTGCGGTTGGCTTATCTGTATGGTATGGATATACATATCAGGACAGTCCATTTAGCGGCAACGGCCTTTCAAGCGATACGGATACTCCAGTTGAAACAGGAGGGGATTCGAAAAGCGCAGAGCCTCAAATGCAAAGAATTGAGGCGGATGATGGATATTACCTGATACGTGCGTCAGATTTAGAAGAGCCTGCATCAGATGCATATGTTGAATATTATTGGAATAATGGGAATGTATATAAAGGTGATTTTAAGGATGGGGCCATAAATGGCCAAGGCCGGCTTTGCAATACATCCAATGATTTGGTGTATGATGGCGGTTGGAAGGATGGACGCTTCCATGGAGAAGGAACGTATTACTTTCCAAACAATATTTCTTACACAGATAACTGGGCAGATGGAACCTGCCAAGGCGGGAAAAAAGTTAAGCTTATAACAAAAAAGAAAAAACCTGCCGCAAAAGGCCGGTGGAAAAATAACATATTCTATGGCCGTTATTACGAAGACGGTGAGTGGTATAAATTACCATAATTCTTAATTATATACTTACGATACGAGGAGGGTTGCTATGTCAGATTATAAAGATTTTGAAGAAACGCCCATAAATTCAAATAATGAGTCTAAGCGGCTACCTGTTATTTTTTGCCTTGATGTAAGTCCATCGATGCACAATAACGGCAGGATTTTACAGTTAAATTTAGCGCTCAATGGATTTATAGAAGAATTGCAAAGCGATATACGGACCAAAAAAGCAGCTGAAATCGCTATTGTTACATTCAGTTCTGGGGCAGAAGTCCTACAAGATTTCCAGGAAGCAGGGAAAATGGCGCCACAGCATATATCAGCCAAAGAGCATGGCGCGACATATATGGGTACAGGTATTTTGTGTGCCCTGGATATTATCAGGCGACGGTGTGAAAAATATAAAAAGGGCGGCTTAAGTTATTTTCTTCCATATCTAGTCGTTATTACGGATGGAAATCCGCAATATGAAGATCCCAGCATTATGCAAAAGGCCATTGACGTGGTAAACGCCGCAAGTAAAGCAAAGGTAGCCGATGACGTCGTCCTTACTTTTCCAATCGGGGTTGGTAATGCTGTGACGTTTGAACATCTTCAGAAACTAGCGGACGGCTTTCTGGGGAAACCGATTATCTATAATGACGCCACAGAATTTTCCGATCTTTTCCAGGTGATAAGCCGTAGCATAGGCCGCAGCATCCATCTTGGCCAAAATGTCGAAGAGCAAAAAAAAGACGTTAAGAATGCCTGGCTGGACAAGTTGAAAGATGTCCGTAGAAAACAGGCTTTGACCACAAGTTAAACTTAAAAGAAAGTGCGGACTATGAGCGAATGGAGAATCCTAAAATGTCTTGTAAAAGGTACAAGCCATAGCGATGGCACTCCGTGCCAAGACTATGTAGATGTTGAAGAACGCGGCAATATGATTGTTGCGGTGCTTGCGGACGGATTAGGAAGCAAGCCATATTCAGAAGTGGCTGCCCAAAACGCGGCCGAAACAGTGAAAAAAATGCTTTTCACAGATTTTGGTTCTTTTAACAACAACAGCCGGTTCAAATATTATTTAATTGATCAGTGCCGTAAGCAGATAAAAGAATCGGCGTCCGCGTACGGACGTCAAGTAAAAGATATGGACTGTACACTGTTGTTTGCAGCGATTTGTAACAATGAAGTAGTAGTAGGGCAATTAGGCGATGGAGCAATTTGCATGCTTGGGAAAGACAGCGGGGGGCTGTTTTGTAAGCCGCACAAAGGAAATGTTGTAAATAGTACAATGACGGTATTCAGCCATGACGCGGCCAGCTCCCTGCAAATTAATAGATATGGTTCATCCTCTATTCTGGAAGCCATTATTTTAACTTCGGACGGCTTGGAGAGGGACCTATATTACCCAAATTCAACCGTAGTGAAAAAAATAGCGGCGGTTTACGCCCAAGTGGTAGGTAACGAAACTGCAAAAAAAGCGTCAGCCCAAATTAAGGGGAGGATTCGCAAGCTACAGTCTGTCGGCGCGGACGATGATATCAGTATTGCGGTGATTTCCAAAAACAATACGGTAATAAGCCTGCCGGATGACCCAACCTGGCTATGTACTTGTGGGAAACGGAACCCTATAGATATTACGCATTGCGAGCATTGCTCCGCTGATTTCATTGACGTGTATTCTGAAATGGATTTTTCCCAAAAGGATAAAGTCGTTTTTTTTAGGGAGTATAACGGCTCTGTAGAAGAAGCCGAAAATATCGAACGGAAAAAAAACGCGCTACAGGCCCCTGATGGGCAGTTTCCTATTGTTGGGCAGCAGGACATGAACAAGGAAGAAAGTAATATGTCTAATCATAGTTTTCTGAAAAAAATGTTTGTAACAAGTTTCTATATTCTGACATGCGCCGTTTGTCTTTTGCTGGGCGGGTATATTACTTCGAAGCGTATGCCGGATACGGCGCAGATAGATTACGACGAGTTGGCATCGTTTGTACATGAGCTTAATCAGCAGGACCATCAGGAAGAGCTCACAAAGGCGGCTAATCGTGATGAGATAGCGCAAATGCTCGATGATCTAAAAGGTTTCATCCAACAGTCTTTAAAAAAATCGGGTAAAAAGGCAACCGCGGCACTGGCGGCGCCTGTAAATATGTCTGTATATCGAAATATGGTCGCCATACTTTTGGAAACGTATGGCGACCAGGGCCACATGGAATTTGCTCCATACGGGTGTAAACGATATGCGGACGAAAGTTATTATATTGGGGAAATGTCCAATGGCAGCGAAAACGGCAACGGCATGATTTTCAATGCGGATGGTTCGCTGCTTATAGGTGAATTTGCCAATGGGGAGAAACAGGGGGAATTTTGTTACATAGATGAAAATGGAAGATGTAAAAATATTTCATTTGCAAATTCTGTACAAAATGGAGGCGAATAGTTGTGGCAGAGATGGCGCGGTTTAGAATGCCAACCAAAAAGCTGTTCTTTTCTATCCGCAACCAGGTTCAAATACCAGTGCCTGGTGGCGTAAAAATGTATGATATATTGGAATCAGACGCTTATGCGGCAATATCGTATTTTCATGCGCAAGGCCGGGCTCGTCTCGTGCATCTTTATGCTAGCGGGAAGCATGTAATTTCCATAGAAGAAGAAAATGGGGATTCACAGGTAGCCATTTTTGACTCTTTGGAAGTTATGTATCCGGATTTTTTATCGTTGCATTGTAATGAAGCCACAGAAAGTATGGAAACATTAGAAATTCCAGCAAATTTGCTGGTGGGGCTGCTATCGTCATTGCCTGCTTCGCAAGCTATTGGTTTTTTATGTTCCAATGCAAATGTTTCATATAATTTTGCGAAAGATTTTGTTGTGGATGCCTACCATGCAATAGCACAGGAGCATTATTATGCTTTTGATAAAAGGAGGTCTGGATTTTCGTTTATCCGGTTCCTAAAAGGTACTGGCCGGTTATGGAGAATCATACCGGCTGCGGATGGAAAGGAGCTTAGGGTAAAACAGATTAGTAATGGCGTCTATCAACAAAGCGTGAGGAAATTTTTATATGCAATGATGGGAGGAAACGTATTGTGAGGCGTGATAAATTATATGTTTGTGTAAAAGGGCCGCAAAGCGGTTCATCCATCGATATGGCCCTGTCGGTAAACCAGGTGATTCAAGATTTTATAGATATCTGTAAAGACGTGCTTGAAGAAGAGGTCTTTATGGTTTCCTTGAACCATCCTTTTCGTTCTGAAAATAAAATATTGAACTTAAAAGATACTTTTGCAGAAGCCGGCGTTGCAAATGGGGACATCCTTATTCTTAGCTGATGTTTGGCAGCTGTTTAGATAGGCTCGGTATTTTGGCCCATGTTGTGGCCTCTTAAAAGGAGTTGGATACAATGGCACAAGGATTTACTTCTGATTTTGTAACAACAGCGTTAAAAAATGAAATAAAAGTGGCCCTTGCGGCTGCCCATAACGCGTTGGAAATTGGCCCGGATGTTTGGGACGGGGAATCAAAGGCGGCGTATGACAGCCTAAAAGCATCCATTCAGCAGGATATGGACGGCTTGGAGTTTATGATAGGGGGCCTGTAATGTGGAAACATTTACATTAAACACATTTGAATTAGACCAGCGTGCCGCGTTGCTAAAACAGCATGGGCAAACATTGTGCAATCTTTCCAGCAAACTGAACTTTCAGGCAGCCTTGGACGTCAAATCAGCTACCGATTTCCAGCGTAACGTCCAAATGCGGAACGCATCAAGAAGAATGGCTAAATTAGGAACCTGTTTAATTAACATAGGCCATGTTTTGACGGGTATTGTAGACGCCGTCCTTTATGAAGAAAAAGTCGATGAAGAATATATTATCAAAACATTGTCACAGGTTGATCAATTGGAATCGATAGTCCCTGTTGGCAGCCCCTCAGGGGTTTCCGGGGACAGTAATTACTGGGATGACACACTTGATTTTATCATTAAGGGGGATTATTCAGATAAATTTACAGGGCTTGGTTTTGCAGGTAGCGTTGCTTTGGGCTTTACCCCGGTAGGATTTGCAGCGGATGCCAGGGATTTCGTCCATGCGCTCACGCATATTAAGGAAAACAGCTTTTGGGGAAATGTAGGCACGTTAAGCTTGAACATTATTGCGTTCATACCCCTTGTGGGTGATTTGAAAAATGTAAAGTATGTAAAATATGCGGATGAAGCAGGCGATGTGCTTAAGCACGTGGATGGAGCAGGCGATATAGCTAAGGGTATTGCAAAGAATGGGGATGAAATTATTGATGGCATGATAGATGCACAAAAGCATGCGGATGATGTCATAGATGCGAGCAAAGGAATGTTCAGGTCGCAGGAATTTTTTGAAGATCATTTCGGCAGGCATGCCAAAGGCTTGGGGAAGCTCACACGGGAAGAATATTTAAAAGGAGCGCAAGAATTAATCCATTCAGCCCCCGGTGGAAATATAATTACAAAAACAAGGCCCAACGGAGATACGCTTTTTTTTAACAAAGTGACTGAGGAGTTTGCAATAAAAACATCGGATGGCATAATAAGAACCTATTATAAGGCAAAAGGGGGTATACGATACTTTAACCGTCAATAACTGGCAGTGTAGCTGCGTATGAAAAAACGGGACATTAATTTAACTAGTTTTATGCCAATCCGTAGGCTTGGTGCCATCCAATCATTCAAGGAGGAGAGGAAAATGACAAAATTTAAATGCCCATGCTGTGGTTTTTTTACCTTGTCAGAAAAACCGCCGGGGACGTATGAGATATGCCCGGTCTGCTACTGGGAAGAAGATAATGTACAGTATGATGACCCAGGCTACGCTGGTGGGGCGAATGACGTAAGCTTAAATACAGCGAAAGAAAATTATAAGAAAATGGGCGCTATTTCTTTGGAATTTGTAGCAAAAACCAGAAAGCCACTGCAGAGCGAATTATCCGGGGACAAAGGGGAGTAAGAAAGCCAGTTCCAGCTACAATGGCTGCGATGGCCCTTGTATGGTCCCAAGACAGATGTTGTGAAGGGGGTACTGCGCCAATGAGCAACATAACGTTAAATGTAATTTTATATATAAGCTACATTATTTCCGAGGTTGTCATTTTGTTGATCTGCTATCAGCTGATTTATAAGAAAAAAAACATCTCAAATGTTTCGCTTTTGGATTTTTACAAGATGCTGGCCAGATATTATATTTTTATTGTAAAATATAAATTACATCATACGGAAAAAGATTGTGATTTCGAAAAATATCTGCAGGAAAACAGTAAGATCAGATATCAGTTGTTTTTTTTTCATGTATTTGGTAGTATGACCCTGTTTGTCCTGCCGATGATCTTGATTTTTGTAACAAACCTTTTATTGCCTATTTATCATGATTTCATGACCGCCTTTTTACCAGAGCCTGTCTTTTATCTGGTAGTGTTTATTTCGGGGATTAGTGTCTTTTTGACGCAATTAAAGGAAGAAAGAATAGGCTTGATGGAGGTATTGAAACAGGGCCAGGTATTCCTCGTGCTCTTTAGCAGGAAGAAGAAGTCGTTCATTTGTAAAAGCGGCATAAAAAAAGGCAGGCAATGTCGAAAGCAGAGCCGGAAAAAAGAAAAAAAGGCGTTTCGAAAAATATCGGCGGCTAAAGTCCTCCTTATCGTTTTGATGTTTGCATGTGGGGATATTACCCTTATCTTAATGCAAAAAGATTTGATTGAAATAACAAAAAGAAGGACGGTGCATTATGACGGTTTATTTTCTTTTACACCACTTTTTTTCTTAATTGTTGCGGCTGCGATTATCTGTTATGTGGTATTATGCCTGATGGATGAAGGAACGCGCAATACCGTAATACAGAAAATAAACTATAAAAGAAAGATCCGAAAACAGACCGATATTATTATATGGACAGCGGAAGGAAATACCGAAGAGCTGGCAGGCTGGATGGATGAGTTTTTAAGGATGTGCGCCTGCCTGGAGATAAAAGAAGTGATGGTGTTTATCGATGAAACAAACCAAAAAAGCATTTTCAGTATGGTTCCAGATACTGAAAGGCCAAGCATCTGTATAGGGAGAAGGGTGTTTGATAAAGGAAGGAGCTTATACCAAACAGATTTCTACGATATTATTAAATTAATAGTCGCGCATGAATTAGTACATATCCATTATAAAGATACAAAGTGGATGCGGAAAATTTATTTCATCGCGTTGCTGTATATAGTTGCGGCAATCTGTACCATTTTAGCGGCTGGCCTTCGGATTCATGTAATAGCCGGGCTGGTTGTAGCGGCACCGCTGATTGTTTTGAATAGCCTTGTATTTAAAATACTTTGGGATGAAAGGTATTGGATGCAGGTATTGGAGCTGCGGGCTGACCGGATTGGCATTGGGATTAGCAACACATCCGCTGAGATATTGGAAAAGGCGCTGGCATGTACAGGGGAAGCTTTCGATTATGGGCAGGGAAAAAGGGGGTTTTTTTACAAACAATATCAAGATCATGTAGAACAGCAGATTCACCCCTATAAAGAAACAAGGATATATGAAGCAAAACGGGGGGTGCCATGGCAACGAAAAGAATACGCTAGATACTTCTGGAAGATTTTCTGGAACAAAAAACAGGGAAAAGGGTGGAGGATCTAACCGTATGGAAAAATATATTGAATTAAACGGCTCAAAAGCCAATGTGATTGAAGAAATTATGGATATCTGCAAGCTGGATACAGAAGCAAGTGAAAAGTGCCTGGATTTTTTGACGCGTAAATCGATCAGATTAAAAAAGGCGTAGAAAAGCTTGATAGCAAGAAAGGCTATTCGTGTGTTATGCTGGAACTTGCACGGAACAGAAAACATGGGGCGGCAAATAACCTCCTTGCCAGATTTAACGGGGAATGCTGCAACAATCAGCTTGACTGTGGATACATGTGCATGGGAAATGTACATGCACGGAAACGGCCGTAGAAACAATTTGCGAGGCGTTTGTGGAATAGGGGATTGTGAAAAAGAAAGGGGCGAAGTACTATTACATTTTATAAAACGCGTATAGGGACTGCCCATTAGTTCGCATAGCCTGGTATGTGAACTAAAAAGGGGGACAGAAACGCCATAACAGGCGTTTTCTAATACTGATTAAGGGGAAGATGCCTTAGAGCGTGTTTGAAAAATGCTTTCCGTAAGATGTGCTTCACATTTTGTGGA
>CASUON010000068.1 GCA_949457475.1 uncultured Lachnospiraceae bacterium | reverse complement strand
GAGCGGAACATCCGGACGGGCCTGCTGCCTGGTTCCGGCGTCCGGGATACAAAAAAATGTAACCAATGTAACCGTCCCCGTATTAATTTTCTGAAAAAATACTAGTAATTTAAAATACACTGTGATATAATCTGTGAATGACTGTAAATAGCTGGGATGACAGCATGGGAAACCGCGCGGCGTGATCTACACGCATAGGGATGGGGAACGAATACCCCTAAGAGGGCGTCCCGTATCATATGTGCTTCGCACTGTGTTGTAAAGTAAAAAATAAAATGGAAAAGGACTCATAGAGCTACAAGCTACATTTAAGGAGGAAATAATAACAATGAGTGTTGTACAGGTCGAAAACTTAGAGAAAAATATGGCAAAGCTTACCGTTACCGTTCCGGCTGACAAGCTGGAGAAGGCAATACAGGAGGCATATAATAAGCAAAAGAATAGTATTCGTGTTCCTGGTTTCCGAAAAGGGAAAGTGCCGCGCGCAATGATTGAAAAGGCATACGGGCCGGAAGTATTTTATGATGACGCGGCAAATATATTGGTAAATGAAGAATACCCGGACGCAATGGAAGAAAGCGGCCTGGATATCGTGTCCCGTCCGCAGATTGAAGTCACCCAGATTGAAAAGGGCCAGGAATTTATTTTTGAAGCAGAAGTGGCAGTAAAACCGGACGTTACGCTTGGCGAATATAAAGGCGTTGCCGTACCGGAAATGGATATATCCGTAACCGAAGAAGAAGTAGACGCAGACCTGGAAAAGACTAGGAATATGCAGTCGCGTATGGTGGAAGTGACCGACCGGGCGGTAGAGCAGGGCGATACGGTTGTGATCGATTATGAAGGTTTTGTAGACGGAAAGCCGTTCGAAGGGGGCAAAGATGAGAACCATTCTTTGGAAATCGGCTCCCATTCTTTTATCGATACGTTTGAAGACCAGATCGTAGGCAAAAACGCCGGGGACGCGTTCGACGTAAACGTCACATTCCCAGAGCAGTACCATGCAAAAGAGATGCAGGGCAAGCAGGCGGTATTTAAAGTTGTGCTCCATACGGTCAAAGTAAAAGAAGTGCCAGAGTTAGACGATGAGTTCGCATCTATGGTATCCGAGTTTGAGACGTTGGCGGAATACCGGGAAGATGTCAAAAACAAACTGCAAGAGCGCAAAAAAGACGAGACAAGGCGCAAAAAAGAAGAAGCGGCAGTGAAAAAGATTGTGGAAAATTCCCAGATGGACCTACCGGACCCGATGATTGATATGCAGTGCGATAATATAATCCAGGAGCTGGTCAACCGGATTTCCCAGCAGGGGCTTTCGTTCCAGCAGTACTTGCAGTTTACCGGGCTTACAAGGGAAAAACTGCAAGAGCAGGTGCGCCCGGAAGCGATCCAGCGTATCCAAAACAGCTTGGTACTGGAAAAAGTCGCGCAGGTAGAAAATCTGGAAGCTACGGAAGAGGAAGTGGATGCTGAAATTGGAAAGGCAGCGGCCGCCTATGGCATGTCAGTGGAAAAAATGATGGAATTTGTTTCCGAGGACGGAAGGGACGAAATGAAAAAAGACCTGGCGATCCAAAAGGCAGTGGATTTCATTATGGAACACGCGACGGAAGTATCGGAAGAAAACACGGCGCAGGATACTGCAAACGAAGCAGGGGCGGCAGAATCATAAAATCTAATAAAATTGGAATGGACGCAGGCTGGTTCCCCGGTAATCCGGGCCCGGTCTGCCTATCTATGGAGGGAATTAAATGAGTTTAGTACCTTATGTCATTGAACAGACAAGCCGCGGGGAGCGCAGCTATGATATCTATTCGCGCTTGTTAAAAGACCGTATTATTTTTCTGGGGGAAGAGGTCAATGAAGTGACTGCAAGCCTGACGGTTGCCCAGCTGTTATTCTTGGAATCCGAAGACCCGGGCAAGGATATCCATCTGTATATCAATTCCCCGGGCGGCGTAGTGACCGCCGGCATGGCGATTTATGATACGATGCAGTATATCAAATGCGACGTATCTACGATCTGTATCGGCATGGCGGCAAGCATGGGCGCATTTTTGCTGGCCGGCGGCGCAAAAGGCAAGCGTATGGCATTGCCAAACGCCGAGATTATGATCCACCAGCCTTCCGGCGGCGCGAAAGGGCAGGCGACCGAGATTCAGATCGCGGCGGAAAATATACTGAAAATGAAAAAGAATTTAAATGAAATCCTGGCGGCCAATACAGGCCAGTCCTATGAGACGGTTGCAAAAGATACGGAGCGCGACCATTATATGGACGCAAAAGAAGCGCTGGCATACGGCCTGATTGACAGCATTGTTACAAATCGTGAAAAATAAGAATTTAAAAAGAGGTGAAGTGATGGCAGGCAAAAGCAGCGACAGCAAAGTCAGATGTTCTTTTTGCGGCAAGCCACAGGGGCAGGTACGAAAGCTGATTGCCGGACCGAATGGGGCGTATATCTGCGATGAATGCGTGGATATCTGTTCCGAGATTATCGAAGAAGAGTTGGAAAAAGAGGAAGCGGAATTCTTTCAGCCGGAAGTCCCGTTTGAAATCAACCTGCAGAAACCCGAACGGCTTAAAGCATTCCTGGATGAATATGTGATTGGCCAGGAGGAAGCGAAAAAAGTATTATCCGTTGCTGTATATAACCACTATAAGCGGATTCTGGCGGACATCGATATGGAAGATGTGGAGCTGCAAAAAAGCAACATCCTGATGCTGGGGCCTACCGGCTCCGGCAAGACGCTTCTGGCGCAGACGCTGGCAAGGATTTTGAACGTGCCGTTTGCAATTGCTGACGCAACGACACTCACAGAGGCAGGGTATGTCGGGGAAGACGTAGAAAATATCCTGCTAAAGCTGATCCAGGCAGCGGAATACGATATTGAACGGGCACAGTGCGGCATTATCTATATTGATGAAATTGATAAGATTACCAAAAAGTCGGAAAACGTATCAATCACAAGGGACGTGTCCGGCGAAGGCGTACAACAGGCGCTGTTGAAAATTCTGGAAGGGACGAACGCTTCGGTGCCGCCTCAAGGAGGCCGCAAGCATCCGCAGCAGGAGCTGATCCAGATCGATACGACGAATATCCTGTTTATTTGCGGCGGGGCGTTCGACGGGCTGGAAAAAATTATAGAAACGCGCATGGATCAAAAATCCATTGGATTTAACGCGGAGATTACGGAGATTACAGAAAAGAGCGTAGGGGAAACGCTTAAGCTTACGATGCCGCAAGACCTGGTAAAATTTGGGCTGATCCCTGAATTTGTAGGGCGCGTGCCGGTTATGGTTTCCTTGGATTCCCTGGATAAAATGGCGCTGAAGCGGATTTTACAGGAGCCAAAAAATTCCCTGGTCAAACAATACTGCAAGCTGTTTGAACTAGACGGCATCGAGCTGGAATTTAAAGACGACGCCATTGAAGCGATCGCAGACAAATCCTTGGAACGCAAGACCGGGGCAAGGGGGCTGCGTGCAATTATGGAAAGTACCCTGATGGATTTGATGTACCGCATCCCGTCAGATGAAATGATCTGGAAATGTACGATTACAAAAGAAGCGGTGGAGAAGACCGAAGAGCCGCTGATTGAATATAAAAGCGCTTAATGTATAAACTAATTATTATTGCCTTACAGATATTTATAGGGCTTTGGCTAGCAGCAGAATGGGATCGCTACTTGTGTGTCCTATGAAAAGGCGGCCTTATAAATTCTGTAAGGAACTGCATAAAACAGGGAAACCAGTTTATGCAGTTCCTGACGAAAGGGGAACCTGTAAGGTGTCTCCTTTTTTTGTCTACATTTGTTTTACCCGTGGGTATAATTGGCAAAGCAGGGATTTTGCCGTCAAACATTCAGGTATAAATCAGAAAGATAAGGTATTCAGAATATGTGTGAAGTTATGAAAATAATGCCCGCAGTCCCGCTCCGGGGCATGGTAATCCTGCCGGGCATGATTATCCATTTTGATATCAGCAGGCCTCATTCCGTCCATGCGGTGGAAGATGCGATGGTCAAAGATGAAAAAATATTTCTAGCCACGATGAAAAACCAGAATGTCGAATTGCCGGAAAAAGATGATTTCTATGAAGTCGGCATGATCGCGCAGATCAAACAGCTGATTAAAATGCCGAATAATATTGTGCGCGTACTGGTAGAAGGCATAGAACGGGCCGGGCTGCAGGAAATTGTAGATAATGAACAGTTTATGAAAGTGCAGGTAATGCGCTTTGACAAAGAGGCGATCGGGGACGTCGTGCCCCAGGCGTTTGAAGCGATGCTGATGAGCCTAAAAGAGACTGTTCACAGATATTGCCAGGTCAGCCAGCGGACGAGCCGGGAATTTCTAAAGCAGATTGACGAAATGGAACAGGTTGAAATGCTGATTGACCTGGCGGCGAACAGTATCCCGCTGCATTATGAGCAGAAACAGCGGATTCTTGATGCGGTTAACTTGACTCAGCGTTATGAAGTGTTTATGGGGATACTGCTAAATGAGATAGAAGTCATTGCCATCAAAAACGATTTCCAAAAAAAACTGCGGACGGCAGTAGATAAAAACCAGCGGGAATATATCCTGCGCGAGCAGTTGAGGCTCATCCGCGAGGAACTCGGGGAGGCAAATACCGATTCGGATATTGAAAAGTTCCAGGCGCAGACAGATAAGTTAAAAGCGAATCGTGATATCAAGGAAAAGCTGTACGAAGAGATCAACCGGTTTAAAAACCTGCCGGTCAGCTCTTCGGAAAGCGCCGTTATCCGCGGGTATATCGAAACGCTGCTGGAACTGCCATGGAATAAGAGCTCCAAAGACAACCGGGATATCCAAAATGCAAAACGGATTCTGGATGAAGACCATTATGGGCTGGAAAAGGTAAAAGAACGGATGCTGGAATTCCTTGCCGTGCGAAACTTAACGAGCAAAGGCGACAGCCCGATTATCTGCCTCGTAGGCCCGCCAGGGACTGGCAAGACGAGCATAGCAAGGTCGGTAGCGGCGGCGCTGGACAAAAAATATGTCCGCATCTGCCTAGGCGGCGTGCGCGATGAAGCGGAAATCCGCGGGCACCGCAAGACGTATGTGGGCGCTATGCCTGGGCGCATTATCACCGGGCTAAAGAGCGCGGGATATAAAAACCCATTGATGCTGTTAGATGAAATTGACAAGATAAACGGGGATTTTCGGGGGGATCCGGCGTCTGCGCTGTTGGAAGTGCTTGACAGCGAACAGAACAGCCATTTCCGCGACCATTACGTAGAAGTGCCGGTCGATTTGTCCGACGTGCTGTTTATTGCCACCGCAAACGATGCCGGAGGCATTCCAAGGCCGTTGTTAGACCGGATGGAGCTGATCGAGGTATCCAGCTATACGGAAAACGAAAAGCTGCATATCGCTAAGGAGCATTTGATTGCAAAGCAGATGAAAAAGAACGGGTTAAAAGACGACCAGCTCTTTATCAGCGATAAAGCGCTTGCTAAAATGATCGGAGGCTATACCAAAGAAGCGGGCGTGCGCAACCTGGAACGCAAGATCGGCGCTGTCTGTCGCAAAGCGGCGCGGGATATTTATGAAAAGAAAAAAACGAGCGTGCGGGTTACCGGCAGCAACCTGGAAAAATATCTGGGCATCAGCCGCTACAGCGCGGAGCATATCAATGAAAAAGACGATGTGGGCATTGTACGTGGGCTGGCCTGGACGAGCGTCGGCGGCGTAACGCTGGAAGTGGAAGTAAACTGTATGCCGGGCAAAGGCGAGATCCGGCTGACCGGAAAACTGGGGGATGTGATGAAGGAATCCGCACAGGCCGCGTTAAGCTATGTGCGATCCTTAAGCGAGAAGTACAAAATTTCGCGGGACTATTTTGCCAAGCATGACATCCACATCCATATTCCAGAGGGCGCGACGCCAAAAGACGGGCCTTCCGCCGGGATTACGATGGCGACTGCGATCCTCTCGGCGATTACGGAAATCCCGGTGCGAGCCAATGTCGCAATGACCGGGGAGATTACGCTGCGCGGCAGGGTGCTGCCGATCGGCGGGTTGAAGGAGAAGCTTTTGGCGGCAAAAAATGCCGGGATTAAAACGGTTTGCATTCCGAAAAAGAATGAAAAAGACTTGTCGGAGATCGACGCGGAAATAACAAAGGGCATGAAAATCGTACTTGCGGAGCAGCTGAAAGAAGTGCTGGAGGTTGCGCTTGTGCATCATTAAAGAAGAGGGTTATCGAAAGGCGGACGCCGGATGGCGGAAGGGCCTCCCTGCAATTGTTCCGCTTACGAAAAGCAAGAAGTTCTAAGCTTTTTTACGTCCGTTTTCGATACCGGCCGGACCGGAAACGGATGCGCCCTCCATGGCGCAGCCGTTTCCTTTTTCGGACGTCCATGCCCGAAAATCCTGGTGTTGTATAAAAAAGCTAAGAACTTCTAGCTTTTCTTCAGAGTTACAATTGTAGGGAGGCCCTTCCGCCATCCGGCTGTTTATTGTTATACTTGCGAGTACAGTTATTTGCCAAACACTTTGGCGCGCGCGGGTGCATACCTCGTAAAATCGGGCAAATGAAATTGCGCGCGGGTATATACCTCGTAAAATTTGGCAAATGAAATTGTGTGTGGGTGTATATCTCGTAAAATTTGGCAAATGAAATTGTGTGTGGGTGTATACCTCGTAAAATTTGGCAAATGAAATTGTGTGCGAGTATAAATAGGAGAACGGTTTGGGTGTAATATGTTATTAAGACGTGAAGCGAAAATGCGCGTAATTTATACATTTTATAAAAGGTTGCTGGGCGGATGGCGTCTGGCGGGAGGATAACGATATGGTGATAAAAAATGTGAACCTTGAGACTGTGTGCGGCATTACGAGTAAACTTCCGGACAACCAGCTGCCGGAAATCGCGTTTGCCGGGAAATCCAATGTAGGCAAATCGTCGTTGATTAACGCGCTGATGAACCGCAAATCGCTTGCGCGGACGTCTTCGCAGCCGGGGAAGACGCAGACAATTAATTTTTACAATGTTAACCAGGCGATGTACCTGGTAGACCTGCCAGGCTACGGATTCGCGAAAGCGCCGGAAACTGAGCGTGCGAAATGGGGGAAGATGATCGAAAGATACCTGCATACGTCCAAACAGTTAAAAGCTGTATTCCTGCTGGTGGATATCCGCCACAAGCCGGCTGACAATGATAAGACGATGTACGACTGGATCGTGTACCATGGTTTCCGTCCGATCATTATCGCTACAAAACTGGATAAGCTAAAGCGCAGCCAGGTGCAAAAATGCGTCAAAGAAGTCCGGCTGGGGCTGGGCCTTGCAGACGACGACTTATTGATCCCGTTTTCCGCGCTGACAAAACAGGGGCGGGAAGAAATCTGGGAGCATATGGACGCTCTGTGCGGGAATGGAAGCACGGCGACAATTTGAAAGGGAGCAGACGGACGCTTTGCGCGGGAATGGAAGCACGGCGACAATTTGAAAGGGAGCAGACGGACGCTTTGCGCGGGAATGGAAGCATAGCGGCAACTTGAAAGGGAGCAGGGATTGTGAGGAACAAATATGTGTTTACGGCTATTATGCTGCTGGCGCTTATGTTTGCGGGGATAGGCTTTACAACGGCTTATGTCCACTATGAAAGGGCCGGGCAGGAAAAACAGGCGTTTCGTGTCGTGACGTCTTTTTATCCGATGTATATTGCGACAAAAAATATTGTCGGGGACTGCCCGGGCGTGGAGCTGCAAAATTTGAGCGAACCGCAGTCCGGCTGCATGCACGACTATCAGCTGACTGCCGCGGACATGAAAGTGCTGTCGCGCGCTGATGCGTTTGTCATAAACGGCGCGGGGATGGAGAGCTTTTTGCCTGACGTTGCGGGGCGCTACCCGCAACTGGCGTTTATCGATGCAAGTAGACAAATCCCTTTGCTGGAAGACAATGCCCACGCTTGGATGAGCATCGCAGATTATAAAATGCAAGTGCAGGCAGTCGCCGACGGGCTGTCCGAGCTGGACGCGGCGCACCGGACGGTCTATGAGGACAACTGCGGCAGGTATTTGGAAAAACTGGAGGCGCTGCATACGATGCAGCAGGAGGTTTTAAAAAAAGCTGCGGCGCAAAACGTGATTATCTTTCATGAAGCATTTGCGTATACGGCGCAGGAGCTGCGGCTTACGGTAGCCGCCAGCATGGACCTGGACGAAGAACGCCAGGTCAGCGCCGGCGAAGTAGCGGATATTGTAGCGGCGATCCGCCAGTACGACGTGCGCTTCATCCTGGCAGAGGAACGGTATGGAAAAGAAATGTGCAAGACCGTCCAAAAGGAAACTGGCGCTACGCCGCTGTACCTAGACCCTTGTGTGCAGGGGTCGGATGAAGCGGACAGCTATTTAAACGCAATGCGCGCGAATCTGGAACTTTTAGACAAGGCGCTAACGATGCAGACGGCTGCGGAGCCAGGAGCGGCCGTGTGTCGCCAGGGAAACGCGCAGGCAGTTTCCCGGAATGCAAGGCCGGGAGCAGCCGTGTGTCGCCAGGGAAACGCGCAGGCAGTTTCCCGGAATGCAAGGCCGGGAGCAGCCGTGTGTCGCCAGGGAAACGCGCAGGCAGTTTCCCGGAATGCGGGTCTGGGAGCAGCCGTGCCGCGTCCGGGAAAGGTGCCGGCCAGCCGGGGAACGGGCGGCATGCCTAGGAGGGAGCGTGCGTATGCGTAAAATTATAGAGCCGTGCGGCCTGCACTGCATCAAAGTCAATCACCTGGGCGTTGTGATTGGGGAACAGGAGATTTTGTCCGATATCAACCTGCATATCCATTGCGGCACTTTAAATGCCATCGTCGGCAAAAACGGGGCCGGAAAGTCAACGCTTGTCAAAGCAATGCTGGGCGACCTGCCTTATACCGGGAATATTGAATTTAAAGACCGTGAAGACGGGCGTATCCAGAAACTGAAGATTGGGTATGTGCCGCAGGCGATTAATATTGAAAAGCATACGCCGGTCAGCGTATATGATTTGATAGCAAGCTACAAATCCCGGTTTCCGGTATTTTTGCACAAAAAAAAGAAATTGTATGAAGAAATCCGCGAGTGCCTTTCCATTTTCGAAGCTGGCTATCTGATCGACAAACAGGTATGCAACCTGTCCGGCGGGGAGTTGCAGCGCGTGCTGTTATCATTGGCCGTTATCAACGAACCAAACCTGCTGCTGCTGGACGAGCCGGTTTCCGGCATCGACCAAAATGGAATGGAGCTGTTTTACAAGATTATGGACTACCTGAAAAAGAACTTTGACCTGGCGGTCATTTTAATTTCACATGACCTGGAATATGTGGCGAAATACGCGGACTGGGTTGTTTTGCTAGACCAGACGATCTTAAAACAGGGGACGCCGAGGGAAGTCTACCGTAGCAGTGCATTTAAGCAGGTATTTGGGGAAACAGAGGTGTTTTTATGATAATAAAAACTTTTATACCGGCTTTTTTTACCGAATGGGCGCAGTATGGCTTTATGCGGAACGCATTTGTAGCGGTATTGATTATTACGCCGTTGTTTGGGATTTTGGGCACGATGATTGTAGAGCGCAAAATGGCGTTTTTTTCCGATGCGCTCGGCCATTGCGCGCTTACCGGAATCGCGGTCGGCCTGGTGCTCGGCATATCGGATACGAATCTGTCAATGGCGCTGTTTGCTGTTTTCTTTGCGCTGCTGTTAAATAAAATAAGCAGTACAGGCGCGGCTGGAAACGACACTGTTATTTCGGTATTTTCCAGCGCGAGCATTGCGGTTGGACTGGCAATTTTGTCAAAAGGCGGCAATTTCAGCAAGTATTCCAGCCTGCTTGTCGGGGATGTACTAAGCATATCCAAAGAAGAGATCGTGTATTTGGCGGTGATATTTGGCGTGACGCTGCTGTTTTGGCTGTTTTGCTATAATAGGCTGCACGCGGCCAGCATCCACCGGACGCTGGCAAAAAGCTGGCGTATCCCGGTACGGCTGATGGAAAACCTGTTTGCCGTATTGACAGCGCTGATTGTTATGGTGTCCATTAAATGGGTCGGCATTTTGATTATTAACGCGCTGCTTATACTCCCCGCAGCCGCAAGCCGCAATATTTCTGAAAATCTGCGGGAATACCATTTGTTTTCCGTTATTTTTTCCGTATTTTCAGGAATATTTGGCTTGCTCGTGTCATATTTTACCAATGTGGCGACCGGGCCGATGATTGTAATCCATGCATCTGCCATTTATTTTTGTACCTATTATTATGGTAGGAGAAACCAATAGACAAAATGGGTAGAAGTGTTGTATACTATATGTTGATAACAGGGTACAGTGCTTTTTTTGGATGCATCTCATCCGCTGACGGCGCTGAAACGGGACAGAGTACGCACGAATGAATATAAGGTGATGGCATGAAATTTAAAAGGATTAATGTGGATACGGTGCGCTGCATTGTGTCCGAGACGGAATTGAATGAGAATGGCCTGCAGATGGATGATTTTTTGCAAAATGATGGGAAGACGGAAGAATTTTTGCGTAAGATCGTTTCCATGGCGGAAGAAGAAGTAGGGTTTAAGGTACAAGGTGGCCCATTGTCGGTACAAGTCGCCGTCCTTCCGGAGCATTTACTGGCGCTGACATTTTCTGAGCGGCCAGACAGCAATATTTTGAATATTTTGCAGAATTTAAAATCGGCGGTAGATAGCCTGTCGGGGCTGGGCAGGAAAGCCGAGGAAGAATCCGGCGAGGGCGCCAAGGAGCCAGACCGGGATACGCTGGTGGAAGGCTTTGACAAGCGGCTATACATATTAGGGTTTAAAAATATGGACCAGATTATTGAATATGCCCGGTCGATTGTTCTAGAGGAGCCGGTCGTCAGCAGCGTATACCGCCTGCAAGAGCACGGGGCATCCAGCTATTATCTGCTGATTGAGCGCAACGGGCTGTGCGATAAAGAGATATGCAGGGTAATTAGCGCTTCGGTCGAATTTATGGAAGACGCGTCGGCCAACATCCATAAAGCGGCATATTTGGCGGAGCATGGGACTTGCGTCATTAAAAAGGACGCGCTGGAGGTTTTACAGAAGCTATGACGGCGAAACCGGGCAACGCGCAGCAGACGCCCCGGATGCAGGCAGCATGGGTTTTGTGGGAACAGGCGATTGTCAGCAACGGTAGTTACGTATAAATACGCATGAAAAACAAATTGCCGCAGGATTAACCGATATCCTACGGCAATTTGTTTTTCATGCGTACATTTTTTCTAACGTATTTTTACATAACATATTTATCCGAAACAAATGATCTTATACAATCATTTGTCCTACGAATTTTCTGATTAATATGTTCGTATGTACTTTTGATCTTTAGAAGTCGGTCAAATCAGCGGCGCGTTTTTCCAAAAATGCGGTCATGCCTTCTTGTTTGTCATGCGTAGAGCAGGTAATGCCGAACAGGTTTGCTTCCATTTCGACAGCGTTCTTAATATCCATATCATAACCGTTATTGATGGCAGCTTTTGCGATGGATACCGCATAGCTTGCTTTGGATACAATCTTCGCAGCCATAGCTTTTGCAGTCGGCATCAGTTCTTCCGTAGATACAACTTTATTAACAAGGCCGATGCGGTATGCTTCATCTGCCTTAATGTTATCGCATGTAAAAATCAGCTCTTTTGCACGGCCCATGCCAACCAGGCGGGCAAGCCTCTGTGTGCCGCCGAATCCCGGGATGATGCCAAGGCCGCATTCCGGCTGCGCGAAGCTGGCGTTGTCAGAAGCGATACGGATATCGCATGCCATAGCAATTTCGCATCCGCCGCCAAGTGCGAAGCCGTTGATGGCAGCGATTGTTACCTGGCGCATATTCATCAGTTTAAAGAACGGTGCGGAAGCCTTCATACCGAAAGCGCGCGCCTCAGCGGCTGAGAAGTTGACCATTTCAGAAATATCCGCGCCTGCGACAAAGGACTTGAATGCATTCCCTTTTTTGTCAGGGCCGCCGGTTAAGATTACGACTTTTACATCATCCCTTGCTTCAATCTCTGTCAATACCGTATCCAGCTCGTCCAATGTCTCGCTGTTTAAAGCGTTTAACGCTGCCGGGCGGCTGATTGTAAGGACTGCGATTTGATTTTCAACTTCCAGTGTTAAGTTGTTCATTTTGAAACCCTCCTAAAATAATTAATGAAAATGTACTGTTAGTTAACCATAATTATAATGTATTACTTCGTTAAAGATTTGTCAATAAATTTCCCGAAAATGAATGCAAATACCAGTATTTCGACCACCCCCTACGTATTAAGTTAGTGGCATAAACTAACCAGAGAGGAAATCAGTATGAAAAATAAGACCAGAATTCAAAAAACAGTAACGGCATGTGTAATGGCGCTGCTTCTTCTGTTTGCGAATGTGGACCTTACGGGAGCGGCGCAGGCAAATATGGAAACGGTTGTATTTGCGTCTTTACAGATTCTGTGTGACAACGAAGGCGGCTACAATTCGGTGAACCCCGACGATAACGGGGCCTTGTCGGTTGGAAAGCTGCAATGGCACGGCTGGAGGGCGCTTTCCCTGCTGCAGACGATTGTAGATGCGAATGGTACGCAGGCAAAGCAGCTCCTTGGCACTGCGTTGTATAAAGAAATCACGACCAACGATTCCACGAAGTGGGGGGCCAGGAAACTGACCGCAGAAGAAGCCGCGGTAATAAAAAAACTGCTTGCCACGCAAGAAAGTAAAACCGCCCAGGATGAGCTTGCGAACCGGGATATTGCCAGCTATATCGAGCAGGCGCAGCGGCTTGGCATAACGAACGAGCCTGCGCTCGTCTATTTTGCGGATTTGGCGAACCAGGGCGGGGCGGGGGCTGCCGGCCGGGTCGGTACCGCTGCGTCCAAAATAGCGGGCAGTTATGGAAAAGTAACGTTGAACGAGCTGCACGAAGCGGCGATCAGCGATTCGGTTATGGGGGTGTATACAGACAGGCGTTTCCATACATATCAGTACGCCGCCGGGCTGGGCTGGGATTTTTGCAATGCGGGCGATTCCTATATCCCTTACGATTATACTAGCGCTAAAGGAGTCGGCGCCGCCTGGCTGCAGCGTTCTTTAAACCTTTGCATGAAGACGGACCTTACGATAAATGGCAGCTACGACGAGCCGACCAAAGGGGCGGTAACCGCGTTCCAGTCGGCAAAAGGACTTTCGGCAGACGGTATTGCGGGCAAGGCGACGATTACGGCGCTGATAAAAGCGGTAGCGGCAAATGAAAAAGTACCTTCGCAGCTGCCGACAGAACCGTCTACCGCAACGAAACCGTCTACTGCGACCAAGCCAACGACGACAAAACCGTCTACAGCGACAAAGCCGACGGCAACGAAGCCAACGACGACAAAACCGACTACTGCGACCAAGCCAACGACGACGAAACCAGTAGCGACAAAGCCGACGGCGACAAAACCAACGGCAACAAAGCCAACTACAACGACGAAGCCAACGGCAACAAAGCCAACTACCGCGACCAAGCCGCCGGTACAGCCGACAGAGCCGGTACAGCCGACAGGGCCGTTACGGGAGGAGACAATCTTAAAAGCGGGGCAGGCTAGTTACGCGTTTAA
>CASUON010000067.1 GCA_949457475.1 uncultured Lachnospiraceae bacterium | reverse complement strand
TGCAGCAGCGTGTTCATGGTCTTTTCTGCCAAGACCCCGTTTTCCGAAAGCTTATCGTTTGTTTCCGGTTCAAAGCGCCGGTTGAATGCTTCCCGGTAGCCGCTTGGATCAGCGCATGTATCTTCGATTAAGTCCCGGATAGACAGCGCCAGCGCCAGTGCGTCCGCGTCTTTTACCGCATCATAATAAGAAGAAAGGGCATAGACGGCAAATGCCTGGTTGTAGGTATGTTTGGTCGCGTCTTTGATTTTGCCGTCATAAGTGACTGACCAGAAAACGCCGCCATATTGCGCGTCGATACAATTGTTTTTGAGAAATTCATATGCATGGCCGGCGCATTCTTTTAAAACAGGCGTCCCAAGGAGCATATAGGCATTTGAAAAAAACCATAGAATCCGGCTGTTTAAAATACAGCTTTTTTTATATGTTTTATGGATGTTTCGATCATAGTCCATATACCCGTAATAGCCGCCGTAAGCTTCATCTTTAAGACCTGCCCAAAATGGGATCAGCTTTTGTTCCAAGTGTGTTTTTATTTCATTTACAAATTGCATTATAGTTTCCTTATTCTGTACATTTAAATTGGATTGCAATGGCATTTCGAGCGTGTGCAACTGCAACCACATTTTAGAATGAATTACCTTCTGCCAAGTTCTGTGTCCGTTTCTCTTGTAACGCTATGGTCTTTGATATAAGTTACAATATCCTGCACGGTTGTAAACGCTAGGCCGACATACGTATCCGCCGCGCCGTAGTAAATGGCGATCCTGCCAGTGTCCGCATCGTGGATCGTCGCGCAAGGGAACGTTACATTGCCTACAAAACCGCGTTCTTCATACCATTCTTCCGGCGTCAGCAGGAAGTTTTCACAGCGGTATTTCACAATCGATGGCTGGTCGATGTCTAGGATGGCGCCGCCAATGCTATATACATAGCCGTTGCACGTACCGGTTACGCCATGGTAGAACAGGAGCCATCCTTCGCTTGTTTCGATTGGGGCTGCGCCGCCGCCTATTTTTACCGATTCCCACCATTCGCTGCTTTTGCCCATCACATGGCGGTGTTTGCCCCAGTAGACCATATCCGGGCTTTCGGAAATAAAAATATCCCCAAATGGCGTATGCCCGCTGTCGCTTGGCCGTGAGAGCATCAGGAAGTTTCCGTTTACTTTGCGCGGGAACAATACGGCGTTGCGGTTGAATGGAAGGAACGGGTTTTCTATCCGTACAAATGTTTGAAAATCGGTCGTTTTCGCAATTCCAATCGACGCCCCGTAGAAATCCTGGCACCACATCATATAATACGTATCTTCGACTTTTACTAGGCGCGGGTCATAAGCGTAGGCTGGCATAAAAGGGTTTCCGGCCTCGTCGGTAAACTGGATTTTTTCTTCATCAAATTCCCAGTGGATGGCGTCTTTGCTTCGCCCAAGGTAAATAAATGGGATGCCGTTTGTCTGTTCCGCCCGAAATACGCCGATAAAGCCGTCGCCGTAAGGCATTACCGCGCTGTTGAAAATCCGCGCTACTTCACGGGATGGGTTCCTGCCAATAATCGGGTTGTCGCTGTAGCGCCATACGGGCGCGCCGTTGAAGCGGTTTGGCTTATCCTGCCATGGTACGTTGGGTACGCTGGCGCCGATAATCTTTATCTGATTTTTGGCATTTATTGTATTTGCTTCATTTCCGCTATTCATTTTTCTTACCTTAAACGCAATGAATGCGCGCGGCATCCATTGCGTATCCTTTCCTAATTATAGTTGTGGCATTGGGTTTTTGTGTACCGTCAACCCTTTACAGCGCCGGACGCCATTCCGCTGTATACCTGTTTTTGGAATACCAAAAAGAAGATCAGGATCGGGATAATGGTAATAATTACGCCGGCGCAGATATAGTTGTACTGGTTTCCGTAAGGGCCTGTAAACGTATAGAGCGCGGTAGAAATTGTTTTTAGTTCTTCACGCTGCAGGTACAGGTTGGACGCATAATATTCGTTGTATACGCTGACGCCTTTTAATACTAGGGAGGTCATAATCGCAGGCTTTAACAGCGGGAACAGGATTTTATAAAATACGCCAAAGTACGTGCAGCCGTCTAAAATAGCGGATTCATCCAGTGAAACCGGCAGGTTTTCAAAAAACTGGAGGAAGATATATATGGAAATAATGTCAGTCCCCATCAAGACGATCATATACCCGTATAAATGGTTAATCAGGTTGAGGGAATACATGATCTTGTAAATCGTTACCTGCATGGCGATGCCAGGCAGCAGTGAAGCAAATAAAAACAGGTTTTCGACCAGGCCCCTTCCAGGGAACGTAAATCGGTTTAACGCGTATGCAAGCATGGAACCTGTCAGAACGGAAACTGCCAGTACGACGATCAGCACGATTGTTGTATTCGCAAAGCAGCGCAGCATATTTGCCTTTTCCATAGCAATTTTGAAGTTTTCGAAGTAAGTAAACGATGCCGGCAGGTCTAAAACGGAAGTTCGCTCGTATTCCTCATTTGTTTTGAACGCGGCAAGAATACAGACGCATACCGGCGTCAAAGCGACGATCGAAGCGGCAATGAGGGATACGTATTTAAATATATCAAAAATGGTTCCACCTAAGCTTCTTTTCATTTTCATCAGGCGTTCGCTCCTTTCTTTGCTTCTTTTTTCTTGCGGCGTACGGCCTCTTTGGATTCATCCGCGGAGCCGTCGTCAAACACATACTTAAAGAACAGTTTTTGCGTCACGGTACAGATGATAATGATAACCAGCAGTACGATCGCCATTGCGCAGGCAAGGCCTACTTTCTGGTTTTCATGCGCGAGGCGGTTCATAATTACAAAATAAGTGCCTGTGCCGGCCATACCGTTTGTAATAACGTATGGAGGCTCAAATGCGCTTAAGCAGCCGCTGATACAAAGGATAATATTTAAAACAATAATAGATTTGATACTTGGCAATATAATATAGCGGAACTGGTGCCATCTGTTTGCGCCGTCCAAAGAAGCCGCTTCATATAATTCAGAATCGACGGACATCATGGCGCCTAAGAATAGCACGACATTTTGGCCCAAATACCTCCATACGGAAGTTGCCGCCAGGGAAATATTGTTGATGCTCTTGTCCTGAAGCCACAGAGGGATGTCATCGGCATGCATGCCAAATATCTGTAGGATCGTATCCAGGACATACCCTTGCGCATAGAAAAATTTGAAAATAAAGCCGACTGCGATACCGCAGATTAAGTATGGGAAAAATAAAGTTGCCTTGAAAAACGATTCCCCTTTTACCTTAAATACCATCATCGTAGCGAAAAACAGCGCCAGCCCAAGCTGTACGACACCGCCGCCCATATAATACAAGCTGACGAGCAGGGAGCCGAAGATTTCGGTACGGCTGAATACTTCCTTGTAATTGGCCAGTCCGACAAAGGTACGGTCGCCCAAATATTTCATATCATAAAAACTGAACTGGATCATAGATGCAAAAGGGATGTATGTAAAAACGAGCAGGAGCAGAAGCGGTATAAATAAAAAGGTAATGATAACCAGTCTTTTTTGGATTTTGCCGCTCCCAAGCCATTGCATAAAAGGTGATTTTTCTGTATTTGCTGCTGCATTACCCATAAAGGTCTCCTTTCCGGTATCCGGAACGGGCCTGTGCGCGCAGCCTAGCGCTAGGCGCAGGGGCATTATCCGGAATGATTTTAAGCTGTTTATTCCGCCTTTGTGTCTGTATCCGCCTTTGTATCGGCATCGTCTGATCCGGTATTATTTTCAGAATCTGTTGTGCCGGCGCCGTCTGTATCCGTTGCGTCTGTGCCGTCGGAGATTTCGACTTCGAATTCCTCCTGCGCTTTGGTCCATTTCTTGTTCCAATCGTCCATCACTTCATCCAGCGTCTTTTCTCCATAAAGGGCTGCCTGCAGGCATTCGCTGACCGGGTAATCCCCGCTTAAAACTTCTGCGTTTGTACGGATGTCGTCGTACAGGCTTTCTTCCCCTTTTAAAGGCGCGTTGTCGGATAAGCGTTCGATATGCGCGATGTCCGCCAGGGAATCCGGGAGTTCCTGGTCTTTTCTGGCCGGGATGCTGCCTTCGTCCACAAAGATTGTAGATTCTTCTAACAGCCATTTTACATATAGCATGGACGCAATCTGGTTGTCTGTGGATGATTCTTTATTGATTGCGTAGGCGTAGTTGCCGCCGGAAGACATTTTCTGTACGCCTTTTATTGTAATTGGGAACGGCATATAGCCGATATCGTCCGCGTGGTCGCCGGCACCGCGGAACTGTTCGATACACCAGGAACCGAGCACCATCGAGCCGACTTCGCCGTTGTTGATTTTGCGTTTGGAAGATTCCCAGTCGCTGGAGAGCGGGTCTTTTTCAACCAGTTTATTGGCGACCGCATTGTAGAGGATGTAATATACCGCGTAAGGGCCTGTCATCTCTTCGTTTTTTGTAAACGGGTCTTTTTGGTGCAGCAGTTTGTTGTTTTTATAATCCGGGTCGCCGTTGGATGCGATCCCTACGTAATCGTTCCACGCGCCCATTGGCCAGCCCGCCGCAAAGTTCGTGTACAGCGGCGCTTCTACCGAGGTTTTTTCTTTGATCTGTTTTAAATCGTCCAAGAATTCATCCGGCGTAGTCGGAAGGCCTTCCCATTCGCCCTTGTCGTTTTTCTTAATAATGCCGGCTTCTTCCCATACTTTCCGGTTGTAGGCAATTCCGCCCGCCGTGCCGCCGTTTGGGATGCCGTATACGGTATCGTTAAATGTCTTTTCTGTTACGAAATTATAAATGGAATCTAAAGTGGCATAATCGCCTAACGGGATAAAATAGTCGTCCATTTCACTTTTATCAACCGTAGAAGGGATGAAGCAGATATCGCCCCAGTCGCCGGTCGTCAGGCGCAGTGTCAAAGACTCCTCATAGTCAGTGATCGCTTCATAAGTAACTTTAATGTTTGGATAAATATCCATAAACTGGTCTGCGTAGCCTGCATATACATCGTCTACAATGTCCGTCCGGTTGGTAAGGATTTTGATATCAGCTTTCAAATCTTTATAGTCATTTCCGTTTAATTTGTCGATGGTAGGTACGTTGGAATTGCTTTCTGAACCCCCGTCTTTTTTCGAATCCGCATTGTCGCCGCCACTGCCGCATGCGGTCAGGGATAAGGCCATGACTGTGGCCAGCCCCAGACTTAATAATCTCTTTTTCATCCATTTTCTTAATAATTAACTTGTTATTTAAGCTAAATTAATTTTAACATAATGAACTAATTTTTTCTATATTTATTTTTATTTATAAACAATTTCGTTATTTTATCTTATATTTATTTATTTTCTTTGTATCTCTTACACAAAAAAATACTGCCTTTACTGCTTAAAAAATAAATTAATCAATAAAATGGGTTAATTTATGGTTAAGCCTGGCAGTATTGGGAGCTATTATTTATTGTATTGTTATAAGCTTAGAATATATGCGTGTAATTATAAGGGGGATTTCCGCCGGATGCTGTTTTTGATGCGTATATTGCCTGGGATGATTTCCATATGCTGGATGCGCTTTGGTGTGCGGATCTGTTTTAATACTTTGTCCAGAGCGGCCTTCGCCATGGCGTTTTGGTCAATTTCGTAAGTCGTAATTTCCATGCCCATGCCGGCGTAAGAAGCCGACACAAAGTGGTCGAATCCGACGACGGAGATATCGTCGGGGATACGGTATCCTGCTTTTTTTAGCTTTGCGATTAGCATGCACGCAGTCAGGTCGCAGTTGCAGACAAATGCGTCCGGCATATAGTGCGGGAGTTTCAGTCCCAGGTTGCCATAACTGTCCCGGTCTTCGACCAGCCATTCGCCCGGAAGGATGTTATGATGCTCCATCATAGACTTGGTAAAGCCGCAATACCGGTCCATAATGCTGCTAGTCGCGTAAATGGAGCCGACAAATGCAAGCGATTCCATGCCATAAGAAAATAAAAGCTCCGTCATTTGGTACATGCCGTAAAAATTGTCTGCGACCACAGCGTTATCTGCAATTTCATGATTGTAAAAATCCAGGAAGACAATAGGTATCTTTGCTTTGTCCAGCAGGTTTTGTATATATTGCCTGTTGGTTTCGCCCAGTAGGATCAAACCGTCTATATTTTTTTCCGTCAGCGCCCGTGGAAGGCGCATTGTATGCAGTTCGTCGTCTTTTTTTAATACTTCGGCAATCGTGCAGCAGTTTTTGTCGATAGCTGCGGCCGTAAGTTGCTGATACATCTGCCAGTAATAGGTGGTATCCTGTGATAAATAGTTTTCCGCGATTAAAACGCCGATGTTTAAGGAATTTACAGATGAAGCAGCCCCTTTTGCAGAAATATGGGGGGGTTTATAGCCCATTTCTTTTGCGGTCTGCTGGATTTTGGCGCGCATTTCGCTGCTGACGCCTTTTCTGCCGCACAATGCGTTATGTACGGTGACCGTGCTTACCCCAAGTTTTTGCGCGATGTCAGCCAGCCTTACTTTCTGCATAGTCTCCTCCTTTGCGCATAGTTAAATACAAGGTATTGGCGGGCCGATTCTGCGCGTGCTTTTGCGTTCGATAAATTTGCCGTCGATCATATAGACGCCGGTCCCATAGTTTGGGTCTTCTAGCTTGTGCAGCAAAATGTGCACAGACCTTTTTGCCATTTCCCCGGTATTGATCGCGTAAGTCGTAATCCCGATTTTCGGAAAAGGGTCGTCGATGTAATTGTCAAACCCGGCGATCGATACGTCTTCGGGTACGGAATAGCCCTGTTCGTCTAGTTTGCGGATCATTACGTTTGCAGCTACGTCATTGTTGCAAAAAAAAGCCGTTGGCATATTTTGTTTTGGAATTTGATAATGTACGTTATAGTCGCTTTGCCCTGTGTCGCGGTCGCGGTCTTCGATCAGCCATTCCGGCTGTACGTCCATGCCATGCTCCATAGCGGATTTTAAGTAGCCGAAATAGCGGTCGTCGATGCTGCTTGTTGCCAGCCTTGTTCCGACAAAGCCTATTTTTTTGTGGCCCATTTCAAACAGGTAGTTTGTCACCTGGTAGGCGCCCATCATATTATTGCTAACGACCGTGTCGTATTCTTCTTCGTTGGCCAGCGTATCCAGCAGTACGTGGGGGATTGAGATGTTGTGGCGTAAAAATTTGGCGTATTCTGTTATAAACGTACCCATAATGACCATTGCTTCGATTTTATGTTCGAGTACCATTTTCGGAATTTTTTGTGCGTGTTCGTCTTCATAATTGACCACTTCCAGTATCGTAAAGCAGTTTTTGCGCATGGCGCATTGGGACAATTCCTGGTACAAGCGCCAGTAAAAAGAATTATTTTCGCCAAGGTAGCGTTCGGCGACGACGATGCCGAACGTATAGCTTTTTCGTTCTTTTGATTTATCTGTCCCTTCCGTCTTGACGTAGCCCATTTCATCCGCAAGCTGCTTAATCTTCATCCTCATTTCGTTGCTGACGCCTTTTTGGCCGGACAATGCTTTGGAAACAGTTACCGTGCTGACGCCCAGGCGTTGTCCGATGTCAGCTAATTTTACTGCTTTGGGCATAATATTTTCCATCCTTGTCGTTTTATTTTAAGGGGCTGCCCAAGTACGCTATGGTTTCTTTCCCGCGTGCATGGGCAGCCCGCTTCTAATGTATTACTTTTCCTGCGCTTTGTCAACCTGGCGGATTTCGATGACCTCTGCTTCGAAATCCCCAAACACTCGTTTACGCAGCAGCCCAGCATACATCAGCGCCTCCCCAGTGTAGCTGCGCCCGTCTACTTCGTATACCGCTTTTTTATCCAGGCCCTGCAGCTTCAGCCTGCGGCTGCGCATGCTCGGCGTATGGTGCACCTGGACGAAGAACACAGCCGCGTATGATTTATCTTTTGCTACGATCTCATAGCAGTCGTACGCGTGGTTTTCGCGGTAGGAGGCGATCCGGTAGTAGTCGCCTTCCCGGATAAGCGGGGAGTATTTTTTGTAGGCGGCTATCTGCGCGGGAATCTGCGCGCGTTCTTCTTCGGATATTTTTGTAATATCCAGTTCATAGCCAAACGTGCCGGCGAGGGCTACAATACCCCTTGTCTGAAACGGCGTCGTCCGGCCGACGGTATGGTTCGGGCAATCGGATACGTGCGCGCCAATGGTGGACAGCGGGTATAACAGCTGCGTCCCTTCTTGGATTTGCAGGCGTTCGATCGCATCGGTATCGTCCGAACACCAGATTTGGGGGCTGTAGTAGAGCATGCCCGGGTCGAACCTCCCGCCGCCGCTGGAGCAGTTTTCCAGTAGCAGGTCCGGAAATTCTGTGACCAGGCGTTCCTGTAGCTGATAGACGGCGAGCATATAGCGGTGCAGGATTTCCCCCTGGCGGTCCGGCGGCAGGCAGCTGTTTCCGATATCAGACAGCCCGCGGTTCATATCCCATTTTACATATTCGATATTTGCCGCACGCAGGATGCGGCTTAGGCAGCCATATATATAGTCTGCGACTTCCGGGCGGCTAAGGTCAAGGACGAGCTGGCCCCTTGCCAGGGACGGCGTGCGGCCTTTAAGCTGGAGCGCCCAGTCCGGGTGCGCACGGTACAAGTCAGAATCCGGCGATATCATTTCCGGTTCGAACCAGATGCCAAATTTCATGCCCAGCCGGTTAATTTGTTCCACAAGGTAGGGCAGGCCGCCCGGCAGCTTCTCTTCGTTGACCGTCCAGTCGCCAAGGCTTCGGAATTCGTCGTAGCGGTTGCCAAACCAGCCGTCGTCCATAACCAGCATTTCAATGCCTGCTTTGGCGGATTCTTCCGCCAGGTGGATAAGCTTTTTGGTGTCGAACTGAAAATAAGTCGCCTCCCAGTTGTTAATCAATACCGGGCGCTCTTTGTCCTTATATTTGCTGCGTATCAAGTGGCTGCGGTACAAGTCGTGGAATGTGCGCGACATTTTACCAAGGCCGGCGTCGGAATAGACGAGTACCGCCTCCGGCGCCTGGAACGTTTCGCCCGGTTCCAGTTTCCAGCAGAAATGTTCGGGATGGATGCCAAGCACCATGCGCAGCGTGTCATATTGCGTCCGCTGCGCTTTGGCGATAAAGTTGCCGGAGTAGACAAAATGCATGGCGTAGGCTTCGCCGCCTGTCTGCGTACAGTCTTTTGACAGGGCTGCCAGAAACGGGTGGTCTACGTGGGAAGAGATACCGCGCAGCGATTCGACGACATGGCTGCCGGCTGCAAGGGGTTGTATATGCATATGGCGTTCCCGCGCCCAGGCCCCGTGCAGGGACAGCAGCTGGAATTCTTCATTGTCCATCTCCAGGCAGGCGGATAAGATTTTGTCGATGTAAACGGCCTCCGGGCCGTTGTTGCATACTTTGACGCTGCGTATGACCGCGTCGTTTCCTTCGAACACGCTGTAGGATAAGACGGCCTCCAGCCCGGTCGGCATATCGCAAAGCGTTAGCTCCAGCGTGTCGCAGGGGCCGCCCCAGGTGGCAGGCAGCCCGTGCAACGGGTCTTTGCCACGGTAGATTCTGTGGCTTTTGTATATAAGCTCCAGCCCGTCCTGCCCGCCGGCCGTCCGGACATTGATACAGCTTTCGCGAAAGTCCCCGGTGCCGCCGGACGGGTACTCCATAGGGAAACTATCCAGAAAAGATAGTTTTTCCCGGATCAGCTGCGACGGCACGAAAGGGTGTTCTTCTGTGCGCAGCAGGTAGGTTGGGTCAAAAGATTCTGCGTTTGCGTCTAATTCTAGTTCTAATTTCTTGCCATAATAAATATGCCCCAGGTATTTACCGTCGGCAATGCCCATTATATAACTGGTTGTGGGCGTGTCCAGTTGAAAAACGTTTGTTTTTTGATTAAATGTGATCATTTGCTTTTACTCCATTTCGTCCAGCATATCTTTTTTTAAGTGTTCCAGCCTTTTCGTTGCGTCTTCCAGGGAAATGCCTTTTACGCCGAAATAAAATTTAATTTTTGGCTCTGTACCGGATGGCCGTATGCAGCACCAGGCGTTGTCTTCCAGCTCGTAATACAGCACGTTGGAAGATGGGAGGCCGGTAGGGCATATTTTGCCGGTGGATAAGTCTTTGCGGGTATCTTCTTTGTAGTCCCGGACTGCAAGCACCTGGCAGCCGCCCAGTGTTTTAGGCGGATGGTTTCTGGCACGGCCCATCATATCCTGGATTTGTTTTGCGCCGTCGATGCCTTTTAATGTCAGCGTGGCCAGCCCTTCTTTATAGTACCCATATGTTTCGTACATATCCAGCATGGCATCCCAGAGCGTTTTGCCTTGCAGTTTGTAATAAGCGGCGGCTTCGCAAAGAAGCATGACCGCGACGCAGGCGTCTTTGTCCCGCGCGTAGGTGCCGGCAAGGCAGCCGTAGCTTTCTTCCAGCCCAAAGACGTAGTGGTAGGTATTCTGCTGTTCGAACTGTTTGATCTGTTCGCCGATATATTTAAAACCGGTCAGCACTTCGATCAGCGCGGTATTGTAGTCCGCGGCGATTGCTTTTGCCATATCCGTTGTGACGATCGTTTCCACCAGGGCCGGATTTTGCGGCAGTGTCCCCATTTTGGTACGTTCCCTTAACAGGTATTGCGCGATCAGCATACCGGACATATTGCCGGTAAAGGCGACATATTCCCCGGTTTTTTGGTCTTTTGCATATACGCCGAGGCGGTCGGCGTCCGGGTCGGTCGCCAGTACGAGGTCTGCGTCGACTTCTTTAGCCAGTTTTAGCGCAAGCACCCATGCGTTTTCATCTTCCGGGTTTGGATAGGCGACCGTAGGAAATGCGCCGTCCGGCAGCTCCTGTTCTTTTACGACATAGACCTGCGTAAATCCAAGCTCCTTTAAAATCCGGCGTACCGGAAGGTTCCCGGTACCATGCAGCGGGGTATATACGATTTTGATGGAATCCGCCGCCTGGCGGATTAGTTCCGGATGGATGCTCTGCTGTTTTAACTGTTCCATGTACAGGTCGTCGATGTTTGCCCCAATAGTGTGGTAGAGCCCCTGTTTTTGCGCTTCATCCTTTGCCATTGTCTGAACCTGGGAAAAATCGGTGACGTTCGCTACGTGTGCAAGTATGTTTTTATCATGCGGCGGCGTAATCTGCGCGCCGTCTTCCCAGTATACTTTGTAGCCGTTATATTCCCTTGGGTTGTGGCTTGCGGTAATGACAATCCCCGCTATGCATCCTAGCTGGCGCAGGGCGAAAGAGAGTTCCGGCGTCGGCCGCAGGCTTTCAAAGCGGTAGGTCTTGATTCCGTTCGCATTTAAGCAAAGCGCCGCTTCGTCTGCGAATTCAGGGGACATATGCCTGGAATCATAGGCGATGGCAACGCCTTGTTCCTGGCCGTTTTGCGCGATAATATAATTTGCCAGCCCCTGCGTCGCCTGGCGCACCGTATAGATATTCATGCGGTTTGTCCCGGCGCCGATGATCCCGCGCAGCCCGCCGGTACCAAATTCCAGCTGGCGGTAAAAGCGGTCTTCAATTTCCGCGGTATCGGAAGAGATCGCCTGCAGCTCCTGCTTCGTCTGTTCGTCAAAATAAGGGTCTGTGCGCCATTGCCGATAGATGTCCATATAGTCCATAATAAAAATACCTCCTGTAAAAAATAAATAATGGTAGCCTATGAAAGCGCTTGTACAGATTTACTTAAATGCATTATACGAGTTAAGTTATAATTAGTCAATATATATAATTAAATTAGTTAAAACTTAATAAATTTAAGAGTAAAATTAGTTAAACCAGAGAGGAGGTGAAAATATTGAAAGATAGAAGAAAATAGAAGAAATCAAGAGAAAAATAGAAGAAATCAAGAGAAAAATAGAAGAAATCAAGAGAAAAATAGAAGAAATCAAGAGAAAAATAGAAGAAGTTAAGAAAAAATCAGGAGAAAATTAGAAGGAGTTAAGAAAAAATCAGGAGAAAATTAGAAGGAGTTAAGAAAAAATCAGGAGAAAATTAGAAGGGGTTTGGAAAAAATCAGGAGAAATAATAGAAGAAAAAGAGCTTGATTTTTATTCAAGCTCTTTAATCATAATCTTTGAAATAGCTAAAGCGCTATTCAGATTCAAACGAAACGGCCAAAGCGCATCCAGATTCAAACGAAACGGCCAAAGCGCATCCAGATTCAAACGAAACGGCTAAAGCGTCATCCAGATTCAAATCAAACGGCCTTGTCAGTCTACCGAAATAAATCCAAAGCCGTTGGCAATGCCGTATGCGTCGCACGCAGCCCAGTTTTCATAGAGGTCGGATGAAGCCCTTGCCTGCTTTCGCATTACTTTCGTAGCGTGGAACGCGTGCTCTACTAAAATCCCCGCAACGCCGTCGGTATTGCAGCCCCTTAGTACGCCGTAATAATCGGCGCCGCTGCTGCCTTTGCGGTATAAGACCGTCCCGTTTTCATTCGCGGCGTCATTCGCCAGGTCGGTAAAAGCTACGGCGCGGTTGGCCTCCCGGGGAGTAAAGCCGGCAGTCTGGATGCCTGCTTCTTGGTTGTATTCGGTAAGGCTGGTGCCGATGGTATTGGCGATTAACATACTCTGGCTGCTGGCATGCGCGATTTGGTTTACAAATACGTAGGCTTTGTTGATCTTTTTGGACTGGCTCCACGGCTTGGTCGTACGGCTGGTGGAGTTGGTATGTAGGGAAATAAAAAAGTCGCAGTCATTGGCTTTTGCCATATAGCCGCGAACCGCGATATTGCTGCTGTCCAAGTTTTCGTTGACATATTTTTTGCCATTGTATGCCAGGGAGATTTTCTTTTTAGTCCTTGTCATGTAGCTGTCTATGCCATACGTATCTTTTAAATCTTCCTGCAGCGCTTTTGCAATCTTTAAAGTAAATTTAGCTTCTGAATAAGGCTGTTTCCCATCCTCCCCGGTAAGGTCATAGTTGTTGTTGACCGTGCCGTAATGCCCCGGGTCGATACAGATTTTTACATTGGTGCCAAGTGAAACAAGCTGGTCTGTCTCTTGTGCAAACTCCGCCGTACGGGTGTCGATGGTTTTGTCTTTTGACAGCGTGCAGATTTTATATTCATACTGCTGCGGTTCGTAGGAGCTTAGCTGGTCGGTATAGGAATTGTCCGGCCCGCCGTTTACCGCGTCGGATTTTACTTTGGCGATCGTCTTCCATTTTCCGGTCCCCTGGTTGTCTTTTGTAGCGCGCCTCATAACATAATAGGTTTTTACGCTTTCGTCCTGCGAAGACGTCCAGGAAATACGGATAGACTGCCCAGACGCTTTGCTTGTCTGCGGCGCAGGGATCATCGTATATGCGGGTTCTGGTTCTTCCGGCGCCGGCGAGGGAGCCGCAGGTGCAACGTAGGCCATACCTGTAAGCATGCATAGTGTGAGTAAGCTTGCAGCGATCTTTCGTTTCATAATTGTATCATTCTCCTTTTCGTTGGTGGAACGTATTTTTTGTATTAGAGCGTGTTAGAAAAATGCTCCGCGAAATGAGCAGTGCAGACTGCGGGAATGATTTTTCAAACACGCTTTAGTATATATTATGATCGATATTGTGTCAAGGAAACGCAAAGCCAGCGCGTGTTTCACGCGTTACAGTTCGTTGCTTTTCACGGGGTGGGGATATGCAGGATATACATAAAAAGAAAAATAATAGGTTGTTATCCGGCAATTAAATTCTAGAACAGTTTTTAAGTTTTGTGCTACCCGGACGCTGGGGCCAGGCCGCAAGCCCTCTCGGATGTTCCA
>CASUON010000066.1 GCA_949457475.1 uncultured Lachnospiraceae bacterium | reverse complement strand
ACAACCGATTATTTTTCATTTTTAAGGGATATCCCCATCCTGTGAAAAGTAACCGTAGGCTTGCAAAAATAGTTGGTATCTCATTCACCCGCTTTACAGGCGAAATTGTTTTGGGTATAATAAACCTATGGTGAAAACAATCGAAAGCGAGGGAATAGGCATGTGAAAAATCAATTAACGTAGCTGCGCGGCCATGTCTTTTGGATACCAATTGTACGGTTCAGGCAGTGGAGAACCCTAATTTCGGTCCGGATGTGGCACGGGAATAAAGGATGGAAAAGGTGGACAAAGTGAAAGATTTACAATTACTCAGAGATGAAATTGATCAAATTGACAACGAAATTGTCGCATTGTACCAAAAACGCATGCAGATCAGCGCGCAAGTGGCCGACTATAAAATACAGGTCGGCCGCCAGGTGTTCGACCGGGAGCGGGAGCGCTCGAAAATAGAAAAGCTGACATCCATGGTTGCTGGAAACTTTGCCAAAAACGGCGTCCGGGAGCTGTTTGAGCATATTATGTCAATCAGCCGGAAACGCCAGTACCAGATTATGGTAGAAAACGGCGTCCCGGATACCGCGCCCTATGACTTTGAAAAAGTATCGAACATCGACGCGTCCGGCTGCAAAATTGTATTTCAGGGCGTGGAAGGCGCCTACGCGCATATCGCGATGAAACAGTATTTTGACATGCATACGACAGGGCGGCAAGAGCGCGCGTACGACAGCTACCATGTCGCCAGCTGGCGCGAAGCGATGGAAGCGATTGGGAGCGGGGAGGCGGATTATGCGGTGCTCCCGATTGAGAATTCAACGGCCGGCGTAGTAGCGGAGAATTACGACTTATTAATGGAATACGACAATTATATTATCGGCGAGCATATTATACCGGTAAACCACTGCTTGCTCGGCCTGCCGGAAGCGGAGCTTTCCGACATTACGAACGTCTATTCGCATCCGCAGGCGCTCGCCCAGTGCGATGATTACTTGCAGGAGCATGAACAGTGGGAGTGCTCCCGGGAAAATAATACGGCTGTGGCGGCGCGCAAAGTAAAGCAGTCTGGAAAAAAGAACAAAGCGGCAATCGCCAGCGAGCTGACGGCGCAGTTATATGGCCTGAAAATTTTAGAAAAGGACATCCAGACAAATACCGCGAATTTAACGAGGTTTATTATTGTCACAAAGAAAAAAATATATCTGGCGGACGCGTCCAAAGTCAGCGTCTGCATCCAGACCCGGCATACGAGCGGTTCTTTGTACCATGCGTTGTCGCATATTATTTATAATGACCTAAATATGAATTTTATCCAGTCCAGGCCGGTACGGGAACTGAACTGGCAATACCGGTTTTTTATTGATTTTGAGGGAAACCTAGACCAGAGCGCCGTGCAAAACGCGCTACGTGGGCTTAGCGAAGAATGCGAAACGATGCGCGTGTTGGGAAATTACTAAAAAAGCCTGCCGCGAAAGCCAAAAGCAAAGCGAAATAGCGCGCGTGCCTTAAGGCGATTGAAAAAAGCCTGCCGCGAAAGCATAAAATATACGAAATGATGAAATGCTTGGGAAATACGAAAAGGGCTACTGGAATAGTATGGAAAAAGAAAAGCATGAAAAGTGAAAGAGGGACATTATGGCAATTATAACATTTGCAGCAATTTATATCGGCTCCTATGAAGTGAGCCTGAAAATATTCGAATTGTCCGGAAAAAAGAAAATCCGTGAGATCGACCATATCCGTACGAGGCTGGAGCTTGGCCGGGATACATACCATTCTGGGGTGATCGGCTATGACCTAGTGGAAGATCTGTGCAATATCCTGTCTGATTTCGCCCGGATTATGCAAGGGTATAAAGTAACGGAATATCGGGCTTATGGCGGGATCGTCGTAAAAGAAGCCAAAAATAAGCTGTTTATCCTCGACCAGATCAAGACCCGTACCGGCCTGGACGTTGGGATTTTGAGCAATTCAGAACGTCGGTTCCTTACTTATAAGAGCGTAGCGGCAAAAAGCGGGTTTGACAAAATGACAAAAGACAGCGCGGCGGTCATCGACGTCGGGGGCGGCAGCCTGCAGATTACGCTGTTTATCCATGGACGGGCGGTAACGACGCAGCACCTTGCGATCGGGACGATGCGCCTGATGGAAATGCTCTCCGGGATTGAGAATAACATTATGCACCTGGAGCCGCAGCTGGAAGAGCTGGTAGATAAAGAGCTTGCGGTCTTTATGTCCCAGTATATGCATCCGGGCGAAAAGATCAAAAATGTAATTTTAATGGGCGACTATATTACGGAGATTATGCGCAAAGTGCCAAAGCTCAATAACGAGAAAAATACGGTAGACGCGGCAAGGTTTATCGATTTTTTGGATAAACTGGATAATAAGAGCGTAGAAGAGATTTCAGAAGAATTAAACTTGTCAAATGAAAAAGATGTCCTCGTGCTCCCGTCGGTTATTTTATATGGAAGGCTTACGCAGGCGATGCAGGCGCAGACGATCTGGTTCCCTGACGTAGATACGAGCGACGGGATCGCCTACGACTATGCGTATGAACACAAAATTGTCCGTTCCCCACACGATTTTGAGGAAGACATTTTATCCGCCGCAAAAAACATGTCTATGCGCTATATGAGCTATTCCAAACATATCAACGCGCTGACCGAGATGTCGACGCTGATTTTCAACGCCATGAAAAAAGTGCACGGCATGGGCAAACGGGAGCGCCTGCTGCTGCAAGTAGCGGCAATCCTCCATGACTGCGGGAAATATATCAGCCTGGCGAACAGCGCGGCGTGCGCCTACCAGATTATCCGGTCGACGGAAATCATCGGGCTGTCGCATCTGGAGCGCGAAATGGTAGCCAGCGTCGTGCTCTACCATTCTTCCCCGATGGACCCTTATGAAGAACTGGCGGACCGCATGGACAGCAGCAGCTATATGGTAGTCGCCAAGCTGGCTGCGATTATGAAAGTGGCAAATGCGATGGACCGCAGCCACAAACAGAAATTCCGCAATGTCAAGGCGGTAATTAAAAATAAAGAACTTGTTATAACGATTGAAACAGTTGACGATATTTCTCTGGAACGGGGGTTGCTGGCGGCAAAAGCGACAGCGTTTGAATCTATTTTTGGATTGAAGCCGGTGATCCGTGAAAAACGGGTGTATGTATAAGCGCTAAACGCGTGGAACAGCCATCCATCTTTTGTAAGAAAAGCAAGGCAATGCAAAAGAAAGGGCGAACGAAAAAAGCCAAGCAATGCGAAGAAAAGGGTATACATAAAAGTCCGTCAACGGGAAGAAAGCATTTATTTTTTGTATGAAAGCCAGCCATCCGTGCAAAACGGATGTATACAAAAAGCTAAGAAACTAAAAAAAATTATATAAAATATAAAAAATAATGAAAAAAGTAAAGGCAGCACACTACAAAGCCGCAGGCTTGACACTGCCAAAGGAATCAAAAGGAAACGATCAGGAAGGAAAGATACATGGATAAGACAACAATTGACTTTGGAAAACCGGAGTATTTTGAGAACCGGGAACTTAGCTGGATCAAATTTGACCGCAGGGTATTGAACGAGGCGCGGGATAAATCTATCCCGCTGTTGGAACGGCTGAAATTTTTAAGTATAACATCTTCGAACCTGGATGAGTTTTTTATGGTAAGGGTGGCGTCTTTAAAAGACATGCTGCATGCCGGCGTAAAAAATGTGGATATTGCAGGCATGAACGCGGCAAAGCAGCTGGAACGGATTAACGAAGATACCAAAGAACTCGTAAACATGCAGTATTCTACGTACAACCGCTCCCTGCTGCCAATGCTCAACCAGGAAAATATTTATATTATTGACGCCTACGAAAAGCTGACGGAAGAACAGGCGGAATTTGTAGACCGCTATTTTGAAAACGAGGTCTATCCGGTGCTGACGCCAATGGCGGTAGACTCCGGGCGTCCGTTTCCGCTGATTAGCAACAAATCGCTCAATATCGCCGCGATTTTAGAATCCAAAGGCGGCGGGCTGTTGGGCGACAAAGACGGGGAGATCGAATTTGCTACCGTCCAGGTGCCGTCCGGAATGGCCAGGCTTGTGCCGGTGCCGTCCCATAACCCGGAGGAAAAGATTTTTGTATTGCTCGAACAGGTGATTGAAAAAAATATAGATAAACTATTTTCCAATTATAAGGTTGTATGCGCGCATCCATACCGGATCATGCGCGACGCGGACTTTTTCATTGACGAGGATGAAGCGCCGGACCTGCTAAAGGAAATCCAAAAACAGCTCAAGAAACGAAAATGGGGGGAAGTCATCCGGCTGGAGGTCGAAGAAGGGATCGACAAAAAACTGCTCACTTTCCTGCGGGAAGAGCTGCATGTAGAAAACAAGCAGGATATCTTCTATATAAATGGGCCGATTGATTTTACCTTTTTAATGAAAATGTACGGGCTGGAAGGATGCGACCATTTGCGCTATGCGCCCCACGAGCCGCAGCTTGTGCCAGAGATTATGCCGGGCGAAGATATTTTTGCGGCGATCCAAAAAGGGGACATCCTGCTGCACCACCCGTACCAGAGCTTTGGCCCGGTCATCGAGCTGATCCGCCAGGCGGCAAACGACGACCAGGTATTGGCCATTAAAATGACTTTATACCGTGTCAGCGGCCATTCGCCGATTATCGCGTCGCTGGCTCAGGCGGCTGAAAACGGTAAGCAGGTAACCGTTTTGGTAGAGCTTAAAGCCCGTTTCGATGAAGAGAATAATATCGTCTGGGCGAAGAAGTTAGAGCAGGCGGGATGCCATGTCATTTATGGCATTGTAGGCTTAAAAACACACAGCAAAATCGCGCTCGTGGTACGCAGGGAGGAAGAAGGCATCCGCCGCTATGTACATCTGGGGACCGGAAACTACAACGATTCCACGGCAAAACTGTATACCGACTGCGGGATGCTGACCTGTTCAGAAGCAGTCGGGGAGGATGCGACTGCGGTATTCAATATGCTTTCCGGCTATTCCGAACCGCTTAGCTGGAACTACCTGGCAATGGCGCCGCTGTGGCTGCGCAAGAAATTTTTAAAGCTTATACGGCGTGAAATACGCAATGCGAAAGAAGGCAGGCAGGCATATATCCGCGCAAAGATGAATTCGCTGTGCGACCAGGAAATTATCGAAGCGTTGTACGAAGCGTCGGCGGCGGGCGTACGCATCGAGCTGCTTGTGCGCGGCATCTGCTGCTTGAAAGCAGGGCTGAAAGGGATCAGCGAAAACATCCATGTGCGTTCCATCGTAGGCAATTATCTAGAACATAGCCGTATTTTTGATTTTTGCAACGACGGACATAGCGAAGTCTTTATGGGTAGCGCGGACTGGATGCCGCGCAACCTGGACCGGCGCGTGGAAATTGTTTTTCCTGTGCTTGATGAGGCGTTAAAAGAAAAAGTGCTGCATATCCTGGACGTAGAGTTTGAAGACAATGTAAAAGCGCATATCCTGCAGCCGGACGGTACGTATGAAAAAATAGACAAGCGGGGGAAAGTCTTGATTAACTCCCAGGAAATCTTCTGTAAAGAAGCGGACGGGCTGGTACCAAAAGAAGACACCACGTACCAGGACCGGGTATTTGTCCCGGCGGAACCGGTAGAAGCGGCGACAGATGAGCGGAGGGGGTAGGAAATGTCAAAAAACCATCGGAAAATATTGTTTTCAGATTTAGACGGTACGTTATTAGATGATAAAAAGGAGATAGAACCAGGCACAAAGGCGGCGATCGACCAGATGTTAAACGCAGGGCATTCTTTTTCTATCTGTACCGGGCGTTCGCTTGCCAGCGCTAAAAAAGTGGCAAAGCAGTACGGGCTTGACAAAGAAGGGTGCTACATTGTCGCCTATAACGGCGGGGCCGTCTACGACCCGGCTAAAAACGTTGTCGTTTCCCGCCAGACCGTCCCGCTGGAGCTGGCAAAAAAGCTGTATATAAAGGCGGAAGAAGCAGGCCTATATATCCAGTCGTATGACAGCGCCGACACTGTGCTAACTAGGCGCATGACGCCGGAGCTGGAGTTATACGCGAGCCGTACAAAATCGGAATACCAGACCGGCGTCGAAACGGACGGGCTGGTGGAAGAGCCTTCAAAGCTGCTGTTGATTGATCTGCATAGCCATGAAAAGCTGGCTCGTTTTCAGGAGGAAAACGCCGGATGGACCAGACAGCGCCTAAACAGCTTTTTCTCACAGGTGGAACTGCTGGAATACTGCCCGTTAGGCATATCCAAAGGCACTGGCATGCATACGCTGTGCGAATACCTGGGGATTGCGGACGAAGACTGCGTGGCGTGCGGCGACGAACGCAATGACATCCCTATGCTGGAGGCCGCGGGTATATCCGCGGTTCCAGCAAACGCGCATGAACTGGTACGGGGGTGCGCCGATTATATCTGCCAGGCGGACAACAACCATGGGGCGGTCGGCGAGATTATCCAAAAACTGATATTTGGATGATTTTGCGAGGCCTTTGGAATGTTTCCGTATGTTTGGAAGGCGGACGCCGGAAGGGGATGAACCAAATTCTGGTATAATAAAATTACATAATTATTAGAAAAATAGTGTTAAGGATTCTGAAAACAATCCGATAATATAGATAATACAATATATGAATCCCATATAGGCTATAAGAAAACAGCTAGAAACGGAATTCTACGTTTGTTTTCACACGATTTGCAGGTTCTCCGTATATCCTATGCGTATGATTCGTATGATACCTACGGGTATGGTAACTGTTGAAATTTACAACCAGGGAGGGGAGTAAAGCAGCTTATGGAGATTATACATTTCGGATTCAAAACATAATTTTTGTAACCAGCCTTTTGGATACCACTTCCAAACGCAAAGACGAACAGCCGCCGCGTAAAAGGCAGGAAAAAGATTTTGAAAGTGTACTAGAGCAGGCGTGTGCCGAAAAAGAACAAAACGAGATCGCCTACACTGCAAGCGGCTACAACAAAAACGGTATGGCGTACCATTACTTTGAGAAACGGAGGGAATACGTTAGATAACTTGAAAAATTAGTACGAAAGAAAAACGCAAAATATTTGCTCGGAGAAAGTTCTCACAAACGGTATGATGTATAAGAAGCTGCCAGTTGTTGGCAGCTTCTTATATTTTTTGCAGAGAATTGTATTTTTTAGGTTTGACTAGCCTTCCACACTTTCTACCGCATAGCAGCTGCTGCGGTTGACGATGCGGCATGGGAATTCGATGCGGATAAATTCCGTGTGTCTTTTGGCAATGCGGTCGAGCAGCACCGTAACCGCCATATGCGCCATCTCCGCCCGCGGAATATGGATGGTCGTTAACAGCGGGGACGTATCCTGGCTCTGTTCGATATCGTCGATGGAAATGACGGAGATCTTGCGTTTTCGTTTCCGCGGCACTTTTTCCAGCAATTTCAGCACATTGACAGCCGTGATATCATTTGCGCAGAAAACGGCTGTAAATTCATCGCTTATTTCCAGCAATTCGCGAAATGCGGCGCTGCCTGCCTCACCAGTCTGGTCCGTCTGGCGGATCCATTCAAAATTCATCGGTATATTATGGTGAATCAGGGAATTGCAGTAGCCGACGTAACGGCTCTCATAAGAACAGTCGCCAATATAGGCGATATTTTTGTGGCCAAGGGCAATCAGGTGGTTCATCGCAAGTTCCGCGGCTTTTTTTCCGTCGCATACAACCTCGTCTGAATCAAAGTCCATGCTGTTTCTCCATATGCCGACAACATTGCGGTTGAGCGTCCTTATTTGGCGCAGCAGCTTGTGCGAGCAGCGCCCCAAGATAATGACGCCCTGGGAGTTGGAGATATCCTGCGAAAGTTCTTTGTCCGCATAGATAATATGGTCGATCGTTGTATGGTGTTCCATCAGGGCAATTTCCAAGCTGCGGAACAGTTCATAAAAAAACGGGTCGGCATCCAGTGTCTTAATCCGCGCAAGTACAATGCTGACGTGCCGTTTTGTCTGGGGGGTTGCAAAAGCATTGCGTAGGTTCCTGGCGTTTTCATTTGGCTGGTAGCCGATTTCTCTGGCTGCCTTAAAAATCTTGTCCCGGACTTCTTTCGAAGCGCAGGTGGAAGAAGTATTGTTAAGTACACGTGAAACCGTGGATGGGGATACGCCTGTCAGTTCGGCAATTTTTTTCAGTGACATAATGAGCTCCTTTTATGGGCAAACGATAAATATGGATCGTATGAAATCATATAGGTAAACGGAAGGATTGATGATAGGAAACCATATAGGCAAACGTTTGCGTTATTTTGTGTTGACAAAATATGTATATTTGCTGTAATATCTTCATAGCTTATGATACAACATAAAAATAAAAAAATCAATAAAGAAAGAGAATAACACAAACGTTTGCGTATAGGAAAGGAGATATTATGAAATTCAATCGTCAAAAGAACAATGAAATTAATGGTGCAGGATATGATGTAAATAGGAATAGAAGCAACACGCTGGCAAACGGCTGCCCGAAAAACCGGATGGTGTGGAAACGTACCGCGGCGCTTGCGCTCGCATCTGTAACGCTTGTCGGTTCTTTAGCTGGGTGCGGCAAGAAAGAGGATGAAAAAGAAGGCGGGGACGCGCAGGGCGATAAAGTTACGATCACCAATGTTTCCTACGACCCGACGAGGGAATTGTATGTAGAATACAATAAAGTATTTGCAGAGCATTATAAAGAGGAAACGGGCAAGGAAATTGAAATCGTGCAGTCACATGGGGGATCCGGCGCCCAGGCCCGTTCCGTTATTGAAGGAAATGACGCGGACGTCGTAACACTGGCGCTTGCGCATGATATTACAGCAGTAGAAGAGGCGGGGCTGATCGAAGAAGGATGGCTGGATGAATTTGACGGAAACAGTTCCCCTTATAAATCTACGATTGTATTTTTGGTAAGAAAAGGCAACGAAAAACAGATTAAAGACTGGGATGACCTGGCCAAGGAAGGCGTCGACGTCATTACGCCGGATCCGAAGTCGTCCGGGGCGGCCTGCTGGGGGTTTCTTGGTATCTGGAATTACGCGAAACAGAAATTTAACGGCGATGAAGAAAAGATGAAAGAGTTCGCCTCTAAAATATACGACAACGTATTAGTTATGGATTCCGGCGCGCGCGGGGCGACGACGACCTTTGTAGAAAACGGCCAGGGGGATGTGCTGATTGCCTGGGAAAACGAAGCGCTCTTATCGCTGCAGGAATACCCGGATGACTATGAACTAGTAACGCCGAGCGTCAGCATCCTGGCAGAGCCGTCTGTAGCGATTGTGGATGAGAACGCGGATAAAAACGGCACGCAGGAGATCGCAAAAGAGTATCTGGAGTTCTTATATACAGACGAAGCGCAAAAGATTGTCGGCAAGAATTTTTACCGTCCATCGAATGAAAAGATCTTAAAAGAATTTAAAGATACGTTCGACTTATCTGTCAACCTTTGCACTATTGATGATTTTGGCGGATGGGACCAGGCGTACGAAGATTTCTTTGCAGACGACGCTATTTTTGATGAGATTTACAGTAAATAAGATGTTGCCGATGGCAATGTTCATACAAGGGGGACAGGAGCGTTGAAAAAATCTATAATCCCAGGATTTGGCCTGACACTTGGAATCACAGTCGCCATGCTGTCATTAATTATATTAATTCCGCTGGTTTCCGTACTGGCATATTCCTTTCATCTGTCAGCGCCGGAATTCATCAGCCTGCTGACAAGGCCGAATGTAGTGCAGGCTTTTGTGACAAGTATCAGCTGCGCGTTTGTTGCGGCGTTGATCAACTGCCTGTTTGGCGTGCTGCTGGCATGGGTGCTGGTGCGGTATGAATTTCCGGGGAAACGACTGATGGACGGGATGATAGAACTTCCATTTGCATTGCCTACTGCGGTAGCGGGCATCACCTTGACGAAAATGTATTCTGACAACGGTTTTTTGGGCAGCGCGCTAGAACGGATGGGGATCAAAGTCGCGTATTCGAAAGTCGGGATTATACTGGCTATGGTATTTATTGGAATTCCGTTTGTGACAAGGGCTATCCAGCCGGTTTTGGAAAAACTGTCGCCCTCTTATGAAGAGGCTGCCCTGATGCTAGGGGCATCCCGGTTTACGACATTTCGCAGGGTCGTATTTCCGGAAATCCTCCCGGCACTGCTGACGGGTTTTGGCCTTGCGCTGGCAAGGGGGATCGGCGAATATGGCAGCGTGATCTACATATCTGGAAACAGCGAAAAAAACGGGACGCAGGTTGTTTCCTATATCATTATGCAAAAGCTGAATTCCGGAAACGTAGACTATGAAGGCGCAGCGGCGCTTGCGCTGGTGCTTTTGATCATATCGTTTGCGATGTTGTTTGTCGTCAATATCATACAGCTGATTGCGGGGCGCCGGACAAATGCATAGGAAAACCCTGTAGGGCGACACGTTTGCGGGGTATATATGGGAATATGCAGGGGCTCGCTACGCTATAGAAAAATGTCCGTGCTTGAAATGTTTTGGAGAAAGCGCGTGGCACTATGGTCCGGCTGTAGGAACAAGTATGGCTGTGCTGCGGCGCGCCGGGGACAGGTGGCGCCGCTTGCCCGCAGCTACAAAAAAGCAAGGGGATAGAATGGAAAATAAAAATATAAATAGTAAGAAAAACGGGCTAGGAAACGGCGGCATTGTCCAATGGGTTTTAATTGGCATCAGCGTCTTGTTCTTTTTGCTGATGCTTGTGCTGCCCCTGGTTGAAGTGGTCTACCGCTCGTTGAAGGACGGGTGGGAGCTGTATGCTTCGGCGCTTGCCGCTGAATATACACTTTCCGCGTTGAAGGTTACGCTGATTGCGACTGTAATCGCACTGCTTGTCAATACGTTTTTTGGCGTAGCGGCATCCTGGCTTTTAACAAAATTTGATTTCCGGGGAAAAAATGTATTGTCTACATTCATTGACATTCCGTTTTCGATTTCCCCGGTCATTGCCGGCCTTGCCTATATTATGACGTTTGGCCGTACTGGATGGGCGACGCCGTTTATTGAACAGATCAATGAAGCGCTAGGGACGGATATCTCGCTTGTATTTTCCGTGCCGGGCGTCGTACTTGTTACCATATTTGTAACCTTCCCGTTTATTTCGCGGGAAGTAATCCCAGTGTTAAACGCCGTAGGCAGGGATGAGGAAGTTGCCGCGGCGATGATGGGGGCCTCCGGTTTTACAATCTTCCGCAGGATTACGCTGCCGCATATGAAATGGGGGCTTTTATACGGGATGATTTTGTGCGCGGCCCGGGCGTTTGGGGAATTTGGCGCCGTATACGCCGTGTCCAAAGCGCGCGGCAAGACCTTTACGCTTCCATTGGAAATCGACGCGCTGTATATGGCGGGCAACGCGGATTCTATTACACAGGCATTTGCAGTATCTTCACTGTTGGTAGGGATGGCGGTTATCATGCTGATTTTGAAAAATATTGTGGAATTTTACGGAAAAAATAAAAACAGCGGCAAGCTATAATTTTTGGAGGGCGCTATGTACGTAGAAATGAAAAATATATGCAAAAATTTTGGCGATTACCAGGCTGCCAAAAACATCAATTTTGGGATAGAGCAAGGAAAGCTTGTGGCGCTGCTAGGGCCGAGCGGGAGCGGCAAGACGACGATTCTGCGGATGCTTGCAGGGCTGGAGCAGCAAGACAGCGGTGATGTGATGATCGACGGCAAGGTAATCAACCATGTGCCCGCGAATGAACGCGGCATCGGGTTTGTATTCCAAAATTATGCGTTGTTTCGCTATATGACGGTGTATGACAATATTGCTTTTGGCCTAAAAGTTAAAAAAATGGACAAGAAGAAAATTGATGAGCGTGTAAGAGAGATGATATCCCTGATCGGCCTGGACGGCTTGGAAAAACGGTATCCGGACCAGTTGTCCGGCGGCCAGCGCCAGAGGGTGGCTTTTGCCCGGGCGATCGCGCCAAAGCCGTCGCTGCTGCTGCTGGATGAGCCGTTTGCCGCGATTGACGCCAAGGTGCGCAAAGAGCTGCGCAGCTGGCTCAAAGAGATGATCCATAAAGTCGGCATTACGAGTATTTTTGTAACCCACGACCAGGACGAGGCGGTGGAGGTTGCGGACGATATCATCATAATTAATGAGGGAAACCTGGAACAAATGGGCGACCCGAAAGAAATCTACAAGCGTCCGAAGACGCCGTTTGTCGCACAGTTTATCGGTACTTCCGTCATTCTGGAAGGCCTGTCCGGCTTCAAAGGATTTGAAGACGTCGGTGCAGGCAAAAAAGCGATTGTCCGTCCGGAATTTGTCGAGGCGTTTAAGAGCGACAACGAAAAATTCAAAAGCCTGATGCACGCCGTAGAATCCGGCACCGTGGAAAAGATCGCGTTCCGGGGCAGCTACTTGGAAGTGACGTTATCCGTCAACGGGGTCAGCCTGACGACCAACCGTTCGCTGGAACGGCGCAATGTTGCGATCGGGGAGCAGATGTGCGTACTGCTGTACCGTATTTATGTCTTTGATGAGACTGGTGCGGAGATTCATAAAAATAAACTGTTAAAAGGTGTAGACGTGGAGGCGCTGTAAGGGGCGTTTCCATGTTTTTTTTAGGGCTGTAGCATTTATAAATTGCAGGCTGGAAAAGTTGGGAAAAGAAATAATCCAGGAAAAGGGGCTGTATCATTAAGAAAAAACAGCCCCCAAAAGTTCGTGCCTGTACAGATAGGCGCAATTATGAAATTCTCAGCTTCTGGAACGGTTCTAGCATGGCGTAAGGGATATGCAGGTTGCCCTTGCCAACGCCCAGCTGGATATCCGGCTTGTTCGCGCCGTGGAAATCAGAGCCGCCGCTAACCAGCAGGCCGAAGGAATCCGCCAGTTCACGGTATTTGCGCTCGTCCTCATCCGAGTTTTCCGAATAAATTGCCTCGATGCCGCACATGCCGGCTTCTTTCATTTCCAGGACCATTTGTTTAAGGTCAGATTCCGCCAGGTCGTACATTACCGGGTGTGCGAGTACCGCTAGGCCGCCGGCCTCGCGGATTAATAAGACGGCTTCTACCGGCGTAATCTTTGGACGTTGGATATAGCAGCGGCAGTTTTCGCCAAGGTATTCGGCAAACACCGTGCGCTTGTCGGCAACTTGCCCGGTTTCGACCAGCAAAGTGGAAATATGCGCGCGCGTGATAACGCTGTCCGGGAATTTTTCCGCAAGCTGTTCCATGGATATGGAAAACCCTTCTTCCTGCAGCCGTTCGACCATGCGGATGTTGCGTGTGGCACGGAAGTTGCGGAATTCTTCCAGTTTGTCTCGCAGCCTTGGGTATTCTGGTGATAAATAATAACCCAGCACATGGATTTCGCATTCCAGGTAATCGGTAGAAAATTCAGCGCCAGGAATAAATTCGATATCAAGTTCTTTTGCGGCTTTTGCAGCCTCGGCAACGCCGTCCATGGTGTCATGGTCCGTCAGTGCCATTGCGCGCAACCCGGCTTTTTTTGCTTCTGCAAGCAGCGCGGTAGGGGAAAATGTCCCGTCAGAAGCGGAAGAATGCACGTGCATATCCATGATTCGTGTGTCTGTCATGATCTTTCATCCTTTCTTTTCGTAGTATAGCTACGGCATATTCAGTTCTTTCAATTTTGCCAATTCTGTCCTATCATACCATATGCAGGGTAAAACTGCAAAAAGAAAATTGTCTTATAAAATTAGCGCATGAAAATTAGGTTGCTTTTCATGGGGGATATCCCTTAAAAAAGAGAAATAGTAGGTTGTT
>CASUON010000065.1 GCA_949457475.1 uncultured Lachnospiraceae bacterium | reverse complement strand
GAGTTACAATTGCAGGGAGCCCCTTCCGCCATCCGGCTGTTTATCGTTTGGCGCTGGTTGAAGGGTGAGATTTATAGGGCGCTGTATGAGGGGGTTGAATGTGTGGAAAGGGGTTTTCTGCAATTGTTCTGTTATTTGGCTGTTTATCGTTTGGCGTTGAGTGGGGGTTGAGATTGATAGGGAGCTGCATGAGGGTTTTGAATGTGTGGAAATGTGGTGGAAGGGGTGTGGATTTGTGTTATTTATTTTGGGGATGGATGAGAGCAGGAATTAAATGTATGCGTGCCAACGATTAGTTGTGGATTTGTGTTATTTATTTTGGGGATGGATGAGAGCAGGGATTAAATGTACGCGTGCCAACGATTAGTTGTGGATTTGTGTTATTTATTTTGGGGATGGGTGGGGGAATAGGAAAGAAGCGTGGGAGTAGGAAAAGGAGGGAGTGGAATTATGGCAAAAAGAAAAGTATATGCGGTTAGAAAAGGGAGAAATACCGGGGTGTTTGATACTTGGGAGGAGTGTAAACGTGCGGTTCACGGTTTTTCCGGGGCGGTGTATAAAAGTTTTGAGACTAGGCAGGAGGCGCAGGATTATCTGGATGCGGGAGATGTGATGCCAAAAGCGTCAGGCCAGCTGTCTGTGGGTGGTAAGTCGTCCGTGCCAGGGAGGGAAGGTGCGCTGCAAACGGGGCAGATTCAGGAAAATAGGTTGGTTGCTTATGTGGATGGGAGTTTTCAAAAACAAGCGGGCCGTTATTCTTATGGATGCATTTTGTTGACCCCACAGGGGGAGGAGATTAGGGAATCTGGCAGCGGGAACGAGCCGGAGCTGTTGGCGCTGCGCAATGTGACCGGTGAAATGTGCGGGGCAATGTGCGCCGTTAAATGGGCGATTGCGCATGGATACCCTGCGGTTGAGATTTGTTATGATTATGCTGGGATTGAACAGTGGGCGACGCATGGCTGGCAGGCGAAAACGCAGCAGACCCAAGAATATGCCGCATTTATGGATAGGTGCCGCGGGCAGATTGCTATTCTATTTACCAAAATAGCCGCCCATACAGGCAATCGATATAATGAAGAAGCAGACCGGCTGGCAAAGGCGGCGCTGACAGACCCGGCCAATACGGTCCCGGCAGGTTCTTTTTTTGGATGCGGGGATTAGGAAGTAAGGATTAGATATAGATGGCAGGAGTTGAAAGGTCTAGGATATGGAGTTATTGACAGATAAGGATTATGAATTAATAGAGAAAGCGCAAAGTGCAATAAAGTTTAATTATGACAAGGAGCATAAGAATCATACGGTCGGGGCTGCTGTACGCTGCAAGAATGGAAAGGCTTATGTAGGAGTGAATCTTTATTCTATTCATGGGGCATGTGCGGAGCAAGTGGCGATAGGAACAGCGATCACGAATGGGGAAAGGGACTTTGACGCTATAGTTGCAGTTCGGGGTGAAGCGGGTGAGGAGGTTTTACCGCCTTGTGGAAACTGCCGCCAGATATTACACGATTATATGCCAGATTGCAAGGTTATTGTGCCAGTACGTGGGGAATTAAAAAAAATTAAAGCAGAGGAGCTTTTGCCTTTTTCCTATTCAGTTGAATAATTTGAAATAACTTTAAATGGGAGATAGAAAAGATACGGGGAAACGCGTTATGCAAGATGAAACAGGGAAGTTAAAAGAAGATTTTAATAAAGAGATGGATGCGGCGCCTAGTAAGGAAATAATAGAAGAATCTATTTCTGAATTAAAAACAGTTATAAAAGCAGACATAAAAGAAGTGCCGGTAGTGAAAAATAAAATGGAAACACAAGCAGGACAAAAAACAAAAGCAGAACGAAAAGCGCAAACAAGGACAGGAATAAAAACACAAGTAGAAATAAAAGAGAAATCAGAATTTAATAAAAATGAAAAAATGGATGCCGCCATCGTCACCGGAGCGTCTTCTGGAATTGGGCATGCGGTTAGTGAAAGGTTAGGGGCGTTAGGGTACGAGGTATACGGCGTAGGCAGGGAATTTGCACAAGATGCGCTTTGGAACCAGGCGTGGTTCCATCCGGTGGTGTGCGATCTGCTGGATACAGAAAAGCTGTGCGCATATATCAAAGAAGCCGCGGCGCAAAGCAATATCTGTATCCTTGTAAATAATGCAGGTGTAGGTTATTATGGGCTGCATGAAGAATTAAATCCTAAAAAAATCCGGGAACTGGTACGTGTGAACCTGGAAACGCCAATGATTTTGACGCAGCAGCTTTTGCGCCAGCTGAAAAGGCAAAAAGGCGCGGTCATTAATATCGTATCCGTGACCGCGCAGCAGTCCAACCCACACGGATGCGCGTACGGCGCCGTCAAAGCGGGGCTTGCAAGCTTTTCGCGAAGCCTTTTTGATGAAGCGCGCAAATATGGCGTAAAAGTGGCAGCGGTTTATCCGGATATGACGAAGACGAATTTATACCGCAACGCGGATTTTCGGGAAGGGGAAGAGGAGGATTCCTATCTGTTGCCGGAAGAGGTCGCGGATGCGGTGGAATTTATTCTTGGCCAAAGGGACGGCGTCGTTGTGTCTGAAATTACAGTAAGGCCGCAGATACACAGGATTCGGCGTTGAATTTGTATTTTACAAGAAAGGATTTGCTAATTGATTTGTATGGAAGAAAAAATATACGAATATGAAACCGTTATTCGAGAAGCGTCACAAAAGGGCGGCGCTTATGTTGTTTTTCCCTATGATGTCAGGCAAGAGTTCCAAGCAGGCCGGGCAAAAGTGCATGTGACGTTTGACGGGGAACCATACGACGGGAGCGTTGTCAATATGGGCGTAAAAAATCCAGACGGCTCCATTTGCTATATCATCGGCATCCGAAAAGATATCCGCAGCAAAATTGGGAAACAGCCAGGCGATACTGTGCATGTCACTGTGCGGCGTAGAATTTGAAAAAGATAAAAGAAATTTGCGTGGTAAGGATATAAAAAGTAAGAAAGGAAACAGCTATGCAAAACGTACTCGAGCTATTTGCGGAAGATACCGCGGCCTGGTTTCGCTCGGCGCTTGGGGAGCCGACGCCAGTGCAAAAACAGGCCTGGCCGATGATCGCCGGCGGGGGGCATGTGCTGGTGTCCGCGCCGACCGGGACTGGGAAGACGCTTTCAGCGTTCCTCGTCTTTTTAGACCGTATGAAACGGCAGGCGCAGCAGGGGGAGTTGTCGGGGCATCTGCTGCTGGTCTATATTTCCCCATTAAAGTCCCTGGCGGCGGATATCCGGGAAAACCTGCGGCGGCCGCTTGAAGGCATCGGCGCGGCGGATGCGGTATCGGTCGGCATCCGTACCGGGGATACGCCGCAGGGCGAACGCCGCAAGATGGTGCGTACACCGCCCCATATTTTGATTATTACGCCGGAATCTTTGTATCTGATGCTTACGTCAAAGACCGGGCAGAAAGTGCTGGCAACCGCGCAGGCGGTCATTATCGATGAGCTGCATGCATTAATTGATACGAAACGGGGCGCGCATCTGATGCTTTCTCTGGCGCGGCTGGACCATTTGTGTGACCGCCCGCTGCAGCGCATCGGCCTGTCTGCTACGATCGAGCCGCTACAGGCGGCAGCGGAATATTTGGCGCCTGAACGGGTGGAAATTGCGGCGCCGGCTACGCGCAAAGAAATCAGGCTGGAAATTTTAAGCCCTTTTGCGGATGCGACAAAAGGGCGGAAAAAAGACCCTGTGTGGGAAGAGCTTGGCGCGCTTGTCTACCGGTATTGCCAGGGCAGCCGCAGCGTGATCGCGTTTGTAGAAGGCAGGCGGTATGCGGAAAAGCTGGCTTATTATGTCAACCTTTTGGGCGGGGAGGGCTATGCGCGCGTACATCATGGCAGCCTGTCCAAAGAACAGCGCATGGAGACGGAGCGCTCCCTACGGGACGGCCGCCTCAGGCTTTTGTGCGCGACGTCTTCGATGGAGCTTGGCATAGACGTCGGCGAGATCGACCAGGTGCTGCAAGTTGGGTGCCCGCGTACCGTTTCCGGTACGATGCAGCGTTTGGGGCGCGCCGGGCATAACCCGGGGCGGGTGAGCGTCATGTACCTGTTTCCAAGGACGGCGCCCGAATGCGTCACATGCGCGATGACCGCGCAGCTTGTCCAGGCAGGAGGGATAGAGCAGGCCAGCCCGCCTTCGGAATGTTTGGATGTACTCGCGCAGCATCTGGTATCCATGGCGGCGTACCGCAGTTATGAAATCAACGAAGTGATGGAAATACTGCCGCGCGCATGGCCGTTTCGCAATGTCCAAAAGGAAGATGTAAAAGCCGTACTGGGCATGCTGGCGGGGGATTACGAGCATGAGCTGGACATCCCCGCGCGTCCGCGTATCCTGTACGACCGCATACATGAGAAGGTGGAGGGGGACGGATACAGCCGTATGCTGGCCGTCTCCGCGGGAGGCACGATTCCCGATAAGGGGCTGTATGCGGTAAAGACCGAACAGGGCGTAAAACTCGGCGAGATCGACGAGGAATTTGTCTATGAATCGCAAAAGGGCGACCGGTTTATCCTTGGCTCTTTTGCCTGGAAAATCGTGCAGATTACCCGGGATACCGTTATCGTGGCGCAGACCTATATGGAAGGGGCCAGGCTGCCGTTTTGGAAAGGTGAGATCAAAGGCAGGGATAAGCGCACGGGGGAGGCATTTGGGCGGATGTACCGCCAGCTGCAAGAAGCGTACGAGGAAGGCATGCTGGAACAAACACTGGGTTCATTTGGCATGGACGACGCGGCGGTCAAGCTGTCCGCAGGATTTTTAGAGCGGCAGATCCGGGCGGCGGGGGGACTGGCGGACGACCGTACGATTTTGGTGGAGCATTTTACCGATGCGTCCGGGAATAGCCAGCTAATGGTGCACTCCGTGTTTGGCAGGCGCATCAACGCTCCGCTGTCGCTTCTGGCGGCGGACGCCGTATCCGCACGCCTGCATATGGAAGTGGGAAATGTAGACGACGAAGAAGGATTTTTGCTGTACGCTTATGCGGGGCAGCCGTTGCCGGAGGGTGCGCTTCAGATGATCAATGCGGATACCTGCCTTTGGCGGCTGGAGGCGCTGCTGCCGTCTACTATGGTGTTCCATATCGCGTTTCGCTATAACAGCGGGCGCGCGCTGATGATGGGGGCGAAAAAGAATGGGCGGATGCCGCTTTGGATGCAGCGGCTAAAAAGCACGCAGATGCTGGAACATGTAGTTGGGCGGGCGGAGCACCCGCTGATCCGGGAGACTAGGCGGGAATGCCTTCAAGAAGTCTGGGATGCAAAAGGCGTATGGGAGCTGCTAAACGATATCCGTACCGGCAGGGTGCGCGTGCGTGAAATCTATACGCAGCTGCCGTCCCCAATGTCGCTGCCGCTGCAGTGGGGGCAGGAGGCAGCCGTTATGTACGACTATGCGCCGATGACCCGTAAAATGCATGTAGCGGTAGACGACGCGCTCAGGCAGGAAAAACTGCTGCTGCAGCCGGGGCAGCTGGAACTGCGCCAGGTACAAGAGCGAGGTAAGCTGCCCGGGGACACAAACCAGCTGCATGCCCTGCTGATGACGGAAGGGGACTTGGCAGCGGGCGAACTGGATATTCCAGCGGAATGGCTGGAACAGTTGGCTGTCGCCGGACGCGTAGTATACTTGGAGCAGGGGCTGTGGATTGCCGCGGAGCACCAGGAAGAATACGCTCTGGCCATACCATTGCCGGAGGGCTGTGGAGGATACGGGTGCGCACCATTTATAGAAAAAGAAGGCGCCGTCCTACAACAGGAATGGGATAGCCGCCCGGGGCAGGCGCAGCTGCATATTGTAAGGCGGATGCTGCGCTACCGGGGCGCGGCGGACGTCGCGCAGACGGCGCAGCGCTACGGCTGGCAGGCTGCGCAGGCGCAGGAAATACTGGAAGAATTGTGCCGGCGCCAGGAGGCGGTTATGCAGGATGGACGCTACTACCACGGGGAGCTATATCGCCGCGCCCGCCGCCATACGCTTATGCACCGCCGCAATGAGGTGCAGACATGCCCCGGCCAGGCGTACGCCGCGCTTCTTTTATCCCGGATAAAGTCCGCAGCCCCTGGCGAAGAATGCCTGCGGGAGGCGATGGGGCAGTACGCGGGCGTCAGCCTGCCGGCAGACTATTGGGAAAGCATCCTGCTTGCGCGGCGCGTAAAAAAATACCGGGAGACGATGCTTGATTCGTTTCTGGCCGAAGGAGAACTATTTTGGAAAATGGAGGAAAAAGGCCGGGTGTGTTTTTGGCCGCAGGCGGAAATTGACTGGGACGCAGAGCCGGAGGGCCCAAAAGACGCGCTGCCGCCGAAAGAGCGCGCTGTATATGACGCGCTAAAGAAGCGCGGCGCTAGTTTTATGCAGGCGTTAAACGGCGTGTTGTCCGGTGAGTCGCCGTATGATGCGCTGCTGGCCCTGATGGAAAAAGGGCTCGTATACGCGGACAGTTTTCTTCCGGTACGCCATTGGCTAGTAAAAGAGAAGACGAGAAAAGCTGCGGCGCGCCAGCGGGTGAATATGCGCGTGAAGGCGCTGCGGGCAGGCCGATGGGATATCGTAAGGCCGTTAAAAGAACCGTCGGTAGAGGATATGCTGGAACGCTGCTTTGACCGCAGCCTGATTTTAAGCAGGGAGACCGCGGCAGCCTGGGGGCTGTCTTGGCAGGCTGCGCTGTCGGTGCTGCGTATCCGGGAATATACCGGGCAGGTAAGGCGGGGGTATTTTGTAGAAGGGATGTCGGGGGCGCAGTTTATCCGTGCCGGGGATTATGATTCCGTGATACGCATGCTGCGCCAGCCGCAACAGGACCTGATTTGGATCAACGCCGTAGACCCGGCGCAATGCTGGGGAAAGGTATTGCCCCATATGGAAGGACGCAGCTTTATGCAGGTTGTGGGAAACTGCGTGGCGTGCGCCGCGGGCCTGCCCATTGCGGTGATGGAGCGCCAGGGGAAGACGTTGCGTATTTTTGAAGACCGCTTGGCGGGGCCGTGCATGGAGGCGTTTGCGGCAGAATACAAAAAGGGCAAGCTGTACCCGTCGCTACGGCGCATTGTTGTAAAAGAGTATCCGAAAGGGGCGCAACAGGCGCTTGCGCAGGCGGGGTTTTCGCGGGAAATGAACGACTATGTGCTATACCGTTAGGGATTGGGGCGGTATAGCGCATTTTTTTTCGTTCGGGAGTATTTATTTTTGGGGGTTCTGTTCTCGGGTTTTAGTTTTTACAAGACAGAAAGCATGATACAGGCATTTATATAAATTACTGGTTCGCTGTCTAGATACCTTTCGATATAACTGTACATAATAACCAAAAACAAAGGAGAAAAATTATGAAAATGTACAGAAAAAATAAAAAGGAAAGCGAAAGGCATTGACTTTTTTGTCAAATTCGCGTATGGTGTTATCAGAAAGCAAAAACGTTTTTGAAAAACAAAAGACAAAACTGTAAGACTAAAGGTGTGGAAATGTTGATAACAATACGGGATGTGGCAAGGGCTGCCGGGGTGTCGGTAAGCACAGTTTCCCGGGCTTTAAACGGATACGAAGACGTAAGTGAAAAGACAAGAAAACGGATACAAGATACCGTAAAACAGCTGGGGTACATACCAAACCAGAGCGCAAAAAACCTGTCATCCAAAACGAGCAAAAATGTGGCGCTTTTTATTTCTGGGATTGCAAGCGAGGATAAACTGGATGAGTTTACTGGAAATTTGATACGCGGCGTCTATGAATTTATGAACCGCCAGGGGGAAACGATCGCGGTCTATGGAATCAGTTCAAAGATGCAAGAGGAAAAATCGCTGGAAATGATGTGCCACGAGTATAGCCTGTCCGGGATTATGCTTATGGGGCTGAAAGTGCAGGACGCTTATTTAAAAGAGGTGGAATTGCTGGATTTGCCCTGCGTTTCCATAGATACTATGATACATGGGGCGCAAGCCGCGGTCGTAACGACCGATGACGAGAAGGCGTTTGAGGAAATTACGGATTATGTACTGGGCCGGGGCCATAAAGACGTTGTGCTTATAAGGGGCAGAGATAACGCACAGGTTACTTTCCTGCGGCAGGCCGGGTTTGAAAAATCACTGTGCAAACACGGGATAAACGTAGAGAAAACAAAAGTGCTGCAATGTGATTTTTTGGAAGAACGTGCTTACCGGGAGACAAAAAAATATATACAGGCCTATCGGCTTACTAAGGCAACCGCCTTTATCTGTATGAGCGATTTAATGGCGCTGGGCGTCTGCCGGGCGATTACAGAATGCGGCTATCATGTGCCGGAAGATTTTTCCGTAACGGGGTTTGACGGGCTGCATATCTTAGAATATGTCAGGCCGCAGATTACTACCATCGACCAGAATATTACCGATAAAGGGTATCAGGGCGTCAAAATATTGATGGATATAGTAGAGGGGGAACAGGCGGTTTCCAAAATTTATGTCCCTCACAGGCTCATCGAGCGGGATTCCGTAAGGGATATCTGTTGAAGGTTTGGATTTTATTACGCAGTAAAGTACTACTGCGTTTTAAAATAGACAATGTCAAAAACGTTTTCGCAAAAACGTTTTTGACAAAACTACAATTATTTTTAAGCAGCGCGGGCAGGTTTCCGATGAAACAGCCGAACGTGCTGCGCCATTCCAAAAAGGAGGAAAAGGTATGAAGATCAAAAAATTAGCGGCACTTATGATGACAGTTGTCCTGGCGGCAGGGCTGGCAGCATGTGGAAACAGTGGCGACGGTAAATCCGGGGAGGATGCCAAGTCGCCGGGCGGAAGTTCTGGGGAAAGCGGCGATTCGGGGGAAGATAAAAAAGGAAACGGCGATGTCATCGAGATCAAGCTGCCTACTTACAAAGCGGGGGAAAATGTCGGCGCGGTTTTCTTCCTGCCGCAGGTAGAGCGTTTTAATAAGCAGTATGAAGGCCAGTATCAGATCACCATTGAAGAAGTCCCGCAGGCAGGATATGCGGACAAGATCAAACAGCTTGCGCAGCAGAACCAGCTGCCGGTTTTAGTGCATGCCCCAGGTTCCGGCGGTATTGACGCGCAGTGGTTTAAGCAGGTGGTCCTGGAAAACGATATGGCGTATGACCTAACCGAGTTTGCGGAGGCGCATCCGGAAACCGACCAAAACTGGATTCCAGATTCAAAGGATTTTTGTACCGTAGACGGAAAGCTGATCTGCTGCCCGCTTAGCGTATTAAAACCAGTTGGGCTGTATTATAACAGTTCGATGTACAGTGCGGACAAAGATATCCGCGATATGACCGTTGACGAGTTTATCGAAAGCCTGGGCGACAATAAACTGGCGTTCCAGACCGCGGAGAACGGATGGACGACGGCGCTGATGCTGACTGATTTGATCGCGAATGAAGAAGGCGGCGCAGACCTGCTGAATAACAGCGCGGCGGACAAGTTGTGGGATTACAACGACCCGGCGTTTGTAAACGGGGTAGCAAAGCTACAGAAAATGCTGCAGGAAAACGCTTCTTCCAATACCGTAGGGGCGGCGTACGCAGACGCGGCCAACGCGTTTATGAGCAAGAGCGCGGCGATTATATGCAACGGTTCGTGGATGGCTTCTGAGTTCGCGGAAGGCTCGGAAGATAAATGGAGCAATGACTTTAAAGGCTCGGACGTCAAAGCGACGATCTATCCTGGAAATATCGCGATTGCAAACCCGAAAATGTATGGGGACTTCTGGGTGTCAAACAATGCCAGCGACGAAGAAAAAGAAGTAGCCGAAGCATTTCTTGCATTCTGCAATTCGCAGGAAGAAGTAGAAGCGCTTCTTCTGGCGGAAGGCGGTACGGCGCCTCAGCTTACATACAGCGATGAGTTTAAAGAAGAATTGAAAAAAGACCCGATCCTGTTCCAGCTTTCAGAAAGCATGAACGACGACACGACTTACTGCGTAGGGCTGGGCGATGTATTCCCGTCGTCCGTGGCGGATACCGAATTTGGCAAGCTGCTCCCGAAATTAATTGACAATTCATTAACGCCGGAACAGTTCTGCCAGGAACTGACGAAAAAAGCCGAGGACGCAAAACAGTAAGGAGAAATAAGGCAAAGGCAGACCTGCCCAAAAACAGCCTGCCGGCCGCGTATGCGGCCAGCTGTTTTGGGCGGCTAGGCTGCCGGAAAGGAGGCCTGTTATGAAAAAACGGGAAAAAGTCGCGATTAGCAACCTGGAAAAGCGCAATTATAAATGGATTTATTTATTCCTGCTCCCATCTTTGATTGTTTTCGTAGTTTTTTACCTACAGCCGATCATTACTGTATTTTATACATCCCTGACGAAATGGGACGGCTTTAACAGCCCGCAGTTTATCGGGCTGAAAAATTATATGGATATGTTCACAAACGACGCGTTTTTGTTGTCTTTGAAAAACATCATCTTATGGTCTGTGATCGCATCCACACTTCATATGGGCTTCGGCGTGCTGGTCGCTTTTGTGCTGTACCATAAGCCGAAAGGATGGAAATTTACCCGTGGGGTCTTTATGATCCCAAATGTCATTTCCGCAGCCGCATGGGCTATGATCTACAAATTTATTTTCAACGACGATATGGGGATTTTAAACAATATTATCCGTAAATTTAATCCTGATTTCCATGTCCAGTGGTTTTACAATTCACCGTTTGCGTTTTGGGCGGTGACGTTTACCTGGCTGTTTTATTCCGTAATCGTTACGTTAATCGTATTAAACGACTTGATGGCAATCCCGGAAGAGCTGACCGAGGCTGCAAAAGTAGACGGCGCGACCGGGTGGCAGATTACGAAAAATATCCACTTGCCACTTTGCCGCAATGCGATCGGTACGGGGATAATCTGTTCGATTACCGCGCGTGTCGCGATGTATGAACAGATCGCGTTAACGACAGCCGGAGGGCCGGGGGATGATACGATGAACCTTCCGATCATTCTGGTAAAATCCATACAGGATATGAAGTACGGGTATGCCAATGCCAACGGCGTAATCATGTTTATCCTTGGCCTTGTAATACTCGCGGTAGTCAATAAAGCGTTCAAGATGAATGAGAGCGTATATTAAGGGAGGTAGAAGTTATGAAGACGAAAAAAACCGGCGTCAAGATATTTATGTATTCCGTAATGGCGTTTACCATTATTGTATCCGTCTTTCCGATTTTGTGGGTAATCATGTCGGCGTTTAAGACAAACGCGCAGATTTTGTCCAACCCGTTCTCCCTGCCGGAAAGCATTGGGTTTGACGCGTTTGTCTATATTTTTGAAAAATATGATTTCGTGCGGTATTTTCTGAATTCCCTGGTTATCTGCTCGGTGTCGACCGGCGTATCGCTGATTATCTTTTCCATGGGCGGATATGTAATCGCAAAATACCGGTTTCCGGGAAAAAACCTGATTTTCGCACTGTTTACAATTACGCTGCTAGTACCGGCACAGTCGAAAGCGCAGCCGCTTTTCTCCCTTGTTATGAAGCTGAACTTGTATGACAGCATCTGGGGCGTTACGCTTGTGTACCTTTCCATGGGGCTTGCCATGTCCATGTTTATTTTAAAATCCACGTTTATGGCAATCCCGAAATCACTGGATGAAGCGGCGGCGTTAGAGGGCGCGGGGTTTTTCACGATTTTTTGGAAGATAAACCTGCCGCTGGCAAAAAGCGGGCTGGCAACCGCCGGAATCTTAATGTTTTTAAATAACTGGAACGAATATTTTTATGCGTCCCTTTTAACATCGTCGGACGAAAACCGCACGCTGCCGCTGGCGCTCCAGTTCTTTACCGAATCGTTTTCGTATGACTATACGAAGCTGTTCGCGGCGCTGACCGTCGTGGTGCTCCCGGGTATTATCCTGTATGCGTGCGCGCAGGAACAGGTACAGGCTTCGGTAGCGGCGTCCGGGGTAAAAGGGTAGGCAGTAGACAATCCACCAGCCGTAGCATTTGATATGGAGCCGCAGAACGCTATGGCTGCCCGGCAAGGTTATGCGTATCAAAATTAAAGAAAAATGAAAGCATTGAAAAGACTTTGATACCTTGATAGGTTCCGGCCTTGCCGGGCGCTGCCTTTGCAGCGCACCCGCTGACCCGTTTTTATCATTCATATTAAAAATCAGAATTAGCAGCTATACTCCGTTTAATTAGAATAAAAACAAAAAATGCAGTTAATTTCCAATCGTTATAATAGTTAAATAGTTGAAACATTAAAATAGTCAAAATAGAATCATTGAACGATAGTTCAGACAGGATGCAATCGAGGACAAGGACAGAAACAAGAAAGGAAAAAATAAAATGGCGATAGTATATAACGCAGGAACCGGCGCGTGGAAAAACTGGCTGGTACAAGAAGACGCGTTTGACGTGCGCTGCCTCGGCAAATGCGAGGCGATCTTTGCGCAGGGGAACGGATATCTGGGCGTGCGAAACGCCTTGGAAGAGGCCTATACCGGTGAAAAAAGGAATATGTTTGTTACAGGCACATTTAATAAAGCGTCCGAAGAGGAAGTGACAGAGCTGCCAAATGTCCCGGATATGACGGGTATTACGCTTAAAATTAATGGGTACGCGTTAAACCTGGTCAGCGGCTGCCTGGAAAGTTACAATAGGACGTTGAATTTAAAGACGGGGGAAAGCGTGCGCAGCATAACTTGGAAGACGCCGGAAGGTATTACGGTTGCCGCCGTATTTAAGCGGATGGTTTCGCTTTGCGACGAGCATGTGTTTGCCGGCTCCTTAGAGTTTTCGTTAGACCGGCAGGCGGAAGTTATCTTGGAAACCGGCGTCGACGGCAGCGTGACAAACAGCGGGGCGCAGCATTTTGATTCGATCAAGCGGCGCGTATACGATGCAAAGGATATGCAGTATCTGTCGCGGACAACGCAGTCCGGCGTATGGATTGCCCAGCATGCGGCCTGCCGCCTGGACAAAGACGTTGCGCCGCTCCCGGTAGTGGGGCGTAGGACGCTAAAGCAGCAGTATCGGTTTTTGGCGGATGCGGGGGAAACGGTTCATTTTGAAAAGATTTGTACGGTGCATTCTTCCCGGGATATGGCGTATGAAGGCATGCAGCAGGTAATTTTTCCGAATGCGCTGCAAGAAGACGGCAGAAAGGCGTTGCAGCAGGCGTATGAAAAAGGCTACGCCGCATTGCTTTGCGAAAGCGCGAAAGTATGGGAGGATTATTGGAAGGAAAGCGATATTATCATAGAAGGGGACGCCGACTTTGACCAGCTTGCCGTTCGTTTTGCATTGTATCATTTGAATATTATGGTAAAGCACGATGACAACCGGGTAGGGATTGGCGCGAAGGCGCTGACCGGAGAAGGCTATAAAGGGCATTCCTTCTGGGATACGGAGATGTTTATTTTGCCGTATTATACGTTTACAAAGCCGGGCACGGCAAGGACGCTGCTGGAATACCGCTATAAAAATTTGTATGGCGCGCGCGCAAAGGCAAAGGAATACGGCTATGAAGGTGCAATGTACCCATGGGAGAGTGCGTGGGTGGACGACGGGGAAGTGACGCCGCTGTATGAGGGGATTGATGTAGTAACCGGTGAAGTAACAAAAATATTGACGGGTATGATCGAACACCACATTACAGCGGACATTGCCTATGCGGTGGCACAATATGCCCAGGTAACCGGCGATACCGAATATATGGAAACCTGCGGATATGAAATCATACTGGATACCGCATTATTCTGGGCAAGCCGCGTGCAGTACGTGCAGCGCAACGGACGGTACGAAATTTTAGACGTGATCGGGCCGGACGAGTATAAGGAGCACGTAGACAACAACGCGTATACAAATTATATGGCG
>CASUON010000064.1 GCA_949457475.1 uncultured Lachnospiraceae bacterium | reverse complement strand
TAAATGCCGCCTTATGGCCCAGCTTGCTCAGCATGGAGAGTACATTGCATGGCGCCCCGCCAGGATTGGCTTCTAATAGCGGGTTCCCCTGGCCGCTAACGCCGTTTTCCGTAAAATCAATCAGCAATTCCCCTAAAGCTGTTACATCATATTTGCTCATATTAAATTCCTCCTCTTACTGAATTGTGTTGAAATTTCCTTGAAATTTTAAGTTAAATTCTATTGAAATTTTTATATGGAATTTCTTGGATAATCCCTTTTGAAATTTCTATATATCATTTGTTTGAATTTTCTTAAAATTTCTCATAAAAACCTTATCATCTGACGCATGGTGTATCAAACGTTTGTCATTGCCATTTCTATGAGTGTACCATATTTCTCTGAAATTGACTATATGCTGTGCTAATTTTTTTCAAAAAATTGCAGAATTATCGCATAAATTATATGATAATTTGTTATAAATTTAACATACTATGAAAGACAACCCCACTGCCTTCCCAAATCATGCGGTCAGACGATACATGAAGGCAGCTCCATAAATAAAAATATGCCCTGCCCGATAAAGCAAAACATGCGAAATATGCATGCTCAAACATGCCCCGCCCGAAAAGGAGATAATTTTTGGAAGAGTTTAGGACCGGGCGGGTATTGCATGCTCTGCTTTATCAGGCAGGGCGGGCGGCCTTATTTAACCGCGCCGTTTACTACACCGTTTAGAATCTGCTTCTGGCAGATAATATAAAAAACTAAAATTGGCAGCAGCGCCAGCAGGTATGAGGCAAACGCCAGGTTGTAATTCGTACCAAACTGGGTCTGGAATGTCATCTGCGCAAGTGGCAGCGTATTGATGCCGCTGCCCGACATAATAACCAGTGGCGTCATTACGTCGTTCCATACGCTTAATGCCGTAATAACAGCGGCTGTCGCGTGCATTGGCTTCATAATCGGAAATATGATCTTCCAGTATGTCGTCCAAGTCGTCGCCCCGTCAATGCGCGCGGCTTCTTCCAGCGCCATCGGGATATTCGTAAGGTACCCGGAATACAGCATCAGGTTCATTGGCATATAAAATACGACATAGCAAAGGATTACGCCGACAATATTGGCAATCCCCATCTGCGCGGTCTGCTTTACCAGCGGCATCATCAAAATCGCAAACGGTACGAACATACCGCTGACAATATACAGGTATACAAAATTATAAAACTTGCTTTTTGCCTTGCTCCTTCCTACCGCGTATCCAATCATAGAATGCAAAACGATTGACAGTACGACGGTTACGCCGGAAATCACAATGCTGTTGCGCAGGGAATTCCAAAAGTCCGTTACACGCATCGCTTCTGCAAAATTCGCCAGGCTCCAGTGTTTTGGCAGGGACAAGATGCCAGAAATCGACGTCGACATCTCCGACGGCTGCTTAAACGCAATGACCACCGTTAAATACAGCGGGAACGCAACGGTAATCAACCCCAGTATTAAGAGGATGGTAACCGGCCAGTTGACTTTTTCGTTTACTTTTTCTTTCATTATAACTGCTCCTCCTTCTTCCCGGTAATCGTAAGCTGTGTAACAGAGAATACGACAATAATGACAAAGAACAATACCGCGTTGGCGCTCTGGAAGCCGAACTGCCCGCCCGACATACCGTTATTGTAAATCAGATAGGAGATGGACTCCGTACTCTGCGCCGGGCCGCCCTTGGTCAACGCTACGATCTGGTCGAATACCATCAGGAAGTTTTTCACGCACAATACCATGTTTATACTGAAAAACGGTATAATCAGCGGAAACGTCAAATGCTTGAACTGTGCCCAGCCGGTCGCCCCGTCAATCGACCCGGCCTCATAGACGTCTTCCGGTACCGTCTGCAAGCCGGATATGTAAATAATAGTATTCATAGCGATGGCCTGCCATGCGCACACGATCATGACGCCAACCCACGCCCATTTCTCGCTCGCAAGAATGCTGGTGCCCTGCCCGCCCATCATTTTAATAATCGCAGGCACAATATAAGTAAAGAAATAGTTGAAAATATAGCCTACAACCAAAGAACCCAGGATGTTCGGTACGAAATATAAGCCCCTTAGCGTACTTTTAAACTTGATCTTGCTGTTTAGCCCCAACGCCAAAATCAGGCTGATGACATTTACAACAACGGTCGAAACTAGCGCCAGCTTAATCGTAAATAAATAAGACTTTCCGACGCGCCCGTCCGTAAACAGGTCCACGTAATTGCGCAGGCCTACCCAGTCATAGTCCCCGTATCCGCGAAAGTTTGTAAAACTGTACATAAAACCTTTAATCAACGGCAGCGTATTAAATACAAAGAATAAGATCAAGATCGGTATTGTCATCAACGCATACGTCCGCTGCTTATCGTTCATATTTTTCATTGTCCTCTTCCTCTCCCTTCCGGCTAATGATTCTGCGCCTCATATTCTTCTACCATACGGATAATATCACGGTTGTACCTTGCCCAGTCGGTGTCAAACTTGGATAAAAACGCGTCCACATCCTGTTTAATCAGCAGTGTCTGTATCTGGGCGTCAACCGCCATTTCCGAAGGGTAGTAATGGTCCTGGTAGTCCGTCATGTTCCCCTGCGCGATGTAATCTTTCATCCCGTCCAGATTGGCCGCCAGGTTAAATGAGCCGCTTTTGCACGGCACCGCCCGCTGGTTGTCTAGGTACATCTGCACATTTTCGTCCTCCAGCAGAAAATCCAGCACCTGGTAGGCCGCTTCTTTGTTCGGGCAGTCCGCGGTCACGCAAAATTGTAAATCCACACCGGAATTTAACGTATTGCCGTCCGCGCTATCGCTGCCCGGCATAACGAACGAATCAATATCCATATCCGGGTTTGCCGACTGAATCTGCGGCACCGCGTAGCTCCCGATCGTGTACATTGCCGATTCCCCGTTCGCGAACGCCGTACACGCATCATTGTATCCGTAAGCAAACGGCCCTTCTTCCCCGTATTTCAAAAGCTCCAACATCTTTTCCGCAATCGGGCGGTATTGCTCGCTAAAAGTCGTCTCCCCGCGGTTTACCTGCTGGCATACATCCGCCGGCGCCAGGTCTACAGCCAACGCGTTCCATGGCGCCAAACAAGTCCATGTATCTTTAAACCCGAAGTAAAACGGCAGGATGCCCTCCGACTGAATCTGCTCGCACAGCTTTATCAGCTCATCCCAAGTCGTAGGAATTTCCCAGCCATGCTCTTTGAACATTTCGCGGTTATACAATACGCCGGCCGCGTTAGCTACGTACGGCACGCCAAACGTCCCTTCCGTCGGCACGAATTCCAGCGCCTCCAAGATATCCATATACCCTGGATTGATATCCCCCAGCCCCGCATAGTCGGATACGTCCGCTAAAATATTGGAATCGATAAAATAGGAATAGTTGATATCCCCTCCAATCCCTATAATATCTGGATAATCTTCCCGGACGAACCTGGTCTTTAAAATGGTTGTTGCGTCATTTGGCGAATCAATCGTCAGGTGGATGTCGTCGTGCGTGCTGTTAAATTTTTCTTCCAGCTGTTCAAAGACGTCGACTGCCTCAGGCTTATACTGTACCAGCTCAATTTCGATCTTACCGGTATCTTTTTCACCGCAGCCGGCAAACAGCGCTGCCGTCGGCAGCAGCATGGCGCCCGCCAGAAGAAAGCTTAACATTTTCCTCCTCTTTTTCATCCTGTTTTTCTCCTTTCCATGCCATTTTATATCTTTCTGCAATGGCTTTCTCTTTGTAAAATGATTATAACATTGCATAATGCTGCTTAAAATAGCATGTTTTTTCTATTTTTATACCAATATGCCGCTTTTTCGATATATATGCAAAGTAATCTAGCATTTTGGCATATATTCATGTATACTGTAACGGCAAGGAGTGATGACCATGGATGATTTACAGTTTTCCATATTTCCAAACGAAAATTTTGTCGACCTAAACTTGTACCAGTATGGGTGGCAGCGCTGCACCCCTTCCCATGCCTACGGCCCGGCTACCCGGCTGCACTATCTGTTCCACTATGTCATTTCAGGCACCGGGACGCTGTACGCGGACGATTCCTCCGGGCATACATCCATATATCCGGTAAAAAGCGGGCAGGGGTTTTTAATTTTCCCCAACCAGATTACAACTTATATTGCGGACAAAAATCTGCCATGGGAATACATCTGGATTGAATTTGACGGGCTGCGCGTTAAAGAAGCGATGGAGATCGCGGGCATTTCCATGGACATGCCAATTTACCGCGCCCGCTCCCACGACCTGCGCGATACGATGAAAAACGAAATGTTTTATATCGTGCACCATCCGGACATGCCGCCGTTTCATTTAATCGGCCATTTGTATTTGTTTTTGGACGCCTTTTTAAACTCCATCGCTTCAAAAAGGGTTTCAAAAGGCGGGACGATACGGGATTTCCATATCCACGAAGCGCTTGTATTTATCGAACGGAATTTTCAAAACGATATATCGGTAGAAGACATTGCGGATAACTGCGGGCTCAACCGGAGCTATTTCGGGAAAATTTTCAGGGAATATATCGGGCGTACGCCCCAGGCATTCTTATTGAATTACCGTATGACGAAGGCGGCGGAATTGTTGAAAATGACAGAGCTGGCAATCGCGGATATTAGCAAAGCGGTCGGATATGAAAACCCGCTGCATTTTTCCCGCGCGTTTAAAAATGTATACGGCGTATCTCCGCGAAGCTGGCGCAGCCAAAACCAAGCCCGGGCGTAGGGCGGCTAAAAATCCGCTGCATGCAAGATACACGGATTTGGACATAGCTTTTTTCTTGATACAAAAATGCGGGGACAGTTTTCCGTCCCCGCATAAACTTCTCTACTGCGCCTTCTTGTTGCCTTTCTTCTGTTTGCTCAGCCACAAGAAGTCATGCCCTGGTATTAAAACGTCTTTGACTTTGACGGATTCTCCGGTCAACAGGTTCGTAAATTCACCCGGCTCTTCCATCCATGCCGTCCGGTCATAATCCGCAAAGTTAAACAGCCCGATAAACCGCTCTTCTTCATTTTCGCGCAAGATGCCCAATACAGAGTTGTCTTTTACGTCATAGGTATAGACGTTCGCGCTGCTGTCGAATACGCTATGCGTCCTGCGGATTTTTTCCAGCGCCGCAAGCCCTTTGAAAATACGCTCCTGGGAAGTCCCTTTTTTTGTCCGTTTTTCCGACAAATCCCACTGGAATTTTCCCCTGTGGATATATCTGGAGTCCACGCATTTGTCTTCGTCTTTTTTATAGGTATAGTCATTGAGCTGGCCGATTTCATCCCCGCTGTATAACATCGGGATGCCAGACTGGGTAAACATGTACGCGTGCAGCATCAAATCCAACGTAACCGCATGTTCCAGTTTTTCGTCATTCCTTTCAAACAACGCGCTCTCTACGCCGCACATGGAAGCCGTCGTGCCGCAAAAACGCGCGTCGCGCGTAACCGGGTCGTCGTTGTACAGTTCGCCGCGGCTCTCGCTGTGTTCTTCGTTTCCAGTAAAATAACGGTTCAAATACCGCTTGTGCTCCACTTCATCCATGCCCCACTGCTGCAGCGTCGGGTAATCCAGCCCCCAGCCAATATCGTCATGGCAGCGCAGGTAGTTTAAGAACAGGTAATCTTTTGGCAGGCTGTTTACAATGTCCATCTGCTTTTTCAGCAGGCGGATATCGCGTGTTGCGACACTATGCCATGTTGTAGCCATTGTCGTTACATTATAAAGCATATGGCATTCTGGCTTTTCGACCGTTCCAAAATAAGGCACGACCTTTTCCGGCGCCATAACGACTTCTCCGAGCAGCAGTACGCCCGGGCATACAATTTCACTGATAATGCGCATCATACGGACGATCGTATGTACCTGCTGCAGGTTGCGGCACTGCGTGCCAAGCTGTTTCCAGATATACGGAACCGCATCGATGCGGATAATGTCCATCCCCTGGTTTGCTAGGAACAGGAAATTGTACATCATTTCATTAAATACTCTTGGATTCTGGTAATTTAAATCCCACTGATATGGATAAAACGAGGTCATGACATAATAGCCGATGTCATTTAAGTACGTAAAATTGCCCGGCGCTGTCGTCGGAAATACCTGAGGTACGGTCTGGTCAAACTGCTGCGGTATGGAAGGGTTGTCATAGAAGAAATAACGGCTCATATATTCCCCGTCTTTTTGCTTTGCGCGCTTCGCCCATTCATGGTCTTCGGACGTATGGTTCATAACAAAATCCATGCACAAGCTGATATTTTTCTTATGGCATGCTTTTGCCAGCTCTACCAGGTCGTCCATAGTACCGAGCTCCGGCTGCACTTTCCGGAAGTCCGCTACTGCATACCCGCCGTCAGACCTTCCTTTTGGCGATTCCAAAAACGGCATCAGATGTATGTAGTTCACATTGCAGGATTCTAAGTAATCCAGTTTTTTCTTTACGCCTTGCAAGTTTTCTGCAAAATTGTCAATATAGAGCATCATTCCCAGCATATCGTTTTTCCGGAACCACTTCGGATCTTTCTCCCGCTGGCCGTCCAATTTTTGAAATTCCGGCGCCCGTTCCACCGCAAAGCGATACATCTGGTCGCACAACTCCGCGAACATATCACTATTGCCATACAACTCCATATACAGCCAGCGGAGTTCATCATGGCGTGCCTGTAAACGTTTCTGAAATGTCTCTTCGATTTTCATTTTTTTCTCCTTTCATCAGCTGCTTATTGCATCAAAACATGCCCCAGTCCTATCTCCTTTTTTACCCTGCACTACTTCCTGGCAGGTCAATCATTATTCTATCGTATCGATATAAATATGTCAATAATCGACGGACAGAATCGGAAACGAAAAGCCGGCTGTCCCTATGCTCAGCCAGCTTCTCCGGAAAGTACTTTATGAAGGATATCCGCAAGCGGCACCATCGCGTTTACCGCCTCCTGGTAGGTATTCGTCTGCGCCCCGGTCTCTACGAGCAGCGATTTTGGCAGGTAATGCAGGTTATAGCGGTAGCCCCTTAAATAAATGCAGCGCGAAAAGCCCGGGTAGTACTCCGCCGCGGCAAGCTGCATCTGAAATGAAAACGCAAGGTTGTCATCCAGGTTCGGATTGTACAAATAGCCGATATCCCCCTGGGCCGTCGTATGGCTTAACCCGTTAAAAAACATAATCGACGCGGTATCTTTGCCGTTGATCTTTTGTACTAGGCGCGTCCCCTCCGCTACCGCGTCCCTGTGCAGGTCGATCACAACCTGAATCTGCGGATTTTGCTCCAGCAGTTTTTCCAGCGCAGGGCCAGACCTGGAATAGGCGCTGTCCCGGTCTGGCAGGTCATAGACCCCTTTATGGTGCAGCACCCGGTATCCATATGTATCTTCCAATATTTCCGTAAGGACGTCCCCCAGGCCGACGACTGACTGCGAAGCATCTTTGGAATCCGCAAACCGCTCCTGGGAATGCGTATGGTAGATCAAAATCTGCACGCCTTCCTGGTCTTTGTCGATGCGCATATCTTTTTCCAGCATCTTCGCCGCGTTCAGCTGCTCGCTGTTTGTCGTCGTCGTGCTGTCCACCCGGTAAAAATTCTGCAATAGATAGTCAAAATCATTTAACTTCTGCCGGGAAAATTTATATGCCTTATCCCCGGCAGCCAGGACTGTTTCCGGTAAAACCCTTTCTGCGCCCGCTGCTTGCTCCTCCCCCTGCTGCGTGCTGCCGGCGTCTGTTTCTTTTTGGTTTTCCTGCATCAGCAGGTTCCCGGTCAATGCGTCGATATTTTGGTCACAGCTGTCCTCGCCCGCCATTTCCCGCGGCAGGCCGGATTCCTCCATGGCCAGCTGCGTGGTCTGTTCCCTCGCATAGCCATAAATTGGAAGCAGTTCATCCATGCCGGCCGCCAGGTATTCATAAATGGTCTTCTTCCCCGTCCGCGACGCGTCGTAGGCTACAAACGGAATGCAACTGCGCGCCGCCTGGTACCCGAGGTTTGACTGCACCGCCTCCACAGCCGCATCCAGCAGCGTATGTTTCGTTATCCCATAAGAGTCAAACATATATATGCACACCGTAATAAAAATAATGAGCGGAATTGTCCCTGTCCATACTTTTTTCCGGTTCTTTTTTTGAAATCGCATTCTCCTGCCTCCCTCGTAGTTTATGCCCGCGCGCAGTCGTTGCTATACACACTGGTAGCGTTCCCGCTCTAGTATATGAAACTCCGCAGCTGATTTATGTCTATTACGGGAGACAGCCTTAAGCAACGCGCTGACAGCATTCGAGGATATGCGACGCTCTAGCATTCCTTTTGCAGCGCAATGTTGATCCCTTCTGATACCGTAAAGCTTAGCCGCTTTACCGCTTCATCCACATCTTTTGGCGTAACATACAACGTATTCAGCTGTGGGATCAGCAGTTCATGGATCAGGTCGTACTTTTCCACCATATCCAGTTTTTCGTACGAACGCCCAATCCTGTACACCTGCTCCACTTGGCTCATCGCATCGAGCAGGTGGTTCATAGTATCTACCACAATCGTAGCTGCGTCTACGACGGTCGGAATTCCAATGGCGATAACCGGAATCCCCATGCTTTCGCAATTGAGCGCATGCCTGTGGTTGCCCACCCCGGAACCTGGCGTTATCCCGGTATCCGTAATCTGGATCGTCCGGTTCAGCCGCCTGGTGCTGCGCGCGGCAAGCGCATCTACGGCGATTACGACGTCCGGCGCAGTCTCCTTGATAATACCGCGGACAATCTCCATCGATTCAATGCCTGTCTGCGCCATAACCCCCGGAACGATGCTGCTGACCGACTTTTGGCAATTGTCCCCGATCACATATTTGCCAAATTCTTTTATAATATGCCTCGTAATGCACAAATTATCGACTACGCGGGGGCCAAGGGAATCCGGCGTCACCGCGCGGTTGCCAAGCCCTACGACCAGCGTGGTAAAATCCTGTTTCTGTGGAAGCAGCCGTTTTAAAACTTTTGACAGCTGCACGGAGATTTCCCTATGGTACCCTTCGTCTTCTTCTGTCATATTTGACGCCTCCAGCGTCACATAATTGCCCTTTGGCCTGCCCATAACTTTCGCCCCGTTTTCCGTCTCAATAATGACGCTGCTAATATGGATTTCCGGCGTCGCCTGTTCTTCCTCTAGCCGCACCCCCTTGACCTCCACATTGTCTTCTTCAAATTTTTCGCGCGTTTCCAGCGCTAAATCCGTACGTACCTGAAACATTTTATCAACCTCGCATATTGTTTATGATTACTTTTTTCTGGATTTTGTGCATGAACCAATGATAGTATGGACAAACCGACGCCTAATTATTTATTTCAAAGCCGTTTTTCATCTCCGCCTGCGCTTGCTGCAGCTTGTAAACACTGGGTGGAAACAAAATCTAGAGCGTGTATACAGTTAAGGATACAGAAATGCAAAAATATTATTTTAAGTATTGACAGGAACATCCAATTATCTTATTATAATCTAGTGTTCGTTAAAACGTCCGTGTCCGCATATAATGAGCACCGATACATGAATTACAAGATCGATTACATGATAGATGGAGGTGTTTCAATTGGCAAATATTAAATCCGCAAAGAAGAGGATTCTCGTAGCAGAAAAAAGGGCTGCAAGGAATAAGTCCATCCGCTCAAAAGTAAAGACAGCGATTAAAAAAGTAGACGCTGCTATTGCTGCAAATGACAAAGATGCTGCTGCTGCTGCGTTGCGCGCAGCTACTTCCGAGCTCGGCAAAGCTACTACAAAGGGTGTTTATCACAAGAATACTTCTTCCAGAAAGATTTCCAGATTAAGCCAGGCTGTAAACCGGATGGCTTAGTTTTTAACCGGATGTACACAGCTACTGGCATGCAGGCGCTATATGCATCTGGGATAGATAGATTGCCTGTTATATAGACAGCGAACTAACATAACAGCATAAAAAATATTAAAAAGGATTATCGCTCCCTCTTACGATAATCCTTTTTTTCATGTTCATGTACTGGATAAGAAAATTTTTCCACAGGTTATGCTTCTACGCCGGATTTTGGCGCGCTGCACTGCACAAGGAACAATTCAACGCCGATTCGTTCGGAAACCCTGCCTGTCTTGATATCCGTTTCCAGCCCAACGCCCGATTCCATTGCCTGGCGTAGCTCCCGTTCTGTAAATGCATCTGCCTGCTCTGTATTACGTCTTACTGCAAAAAGCGGTATCCCGGCTTTTTCCGCCATTGCCTTCGCATCCAGCCGCGCACGCTTCATTGTTTTTAAGTCCAGCAGGATACGAAACTGCCGGTTTATTAGAAATAAGATACGCATCGGCGGCTCTTTTAAGGCCAGCAGGTCATAATACAGCGTCAGCGCGCGCCGTTGCTGCCGTTTGCCGATCGCGTTGACCATATCAAAAATACGGTTAGAAATCTGGCCGCTGCAAATTGCCTGTACATCCTCCGCCGCAATGACTTCCCGGCCCATTGTATAGCAGAGCAGCTTTTCCAATTCTTTGTCGATATTGCCCATATCAGGCCCTGTCTTAGACAGGAACAACGACAGCACCGACTGAGTGATCTTTTTATTTTCCCGCTTCAGACGGCCCAATATCCAGCGCACAAGCAGCTCTTCCTTTTGCTCCGCAAATTCCGCCGCATACCCGATTTTACAGGCTGCTTTGTACATCTTTCCCCGCTTGTCCACTTCCGTTTCCACAAACAGCATACAAGTAGACGGCGGCATTTGCGGCAAGTATTTTGCCAGCTCTTCGCATCCCGCTTTAAAAAAACCGCTGTCTTCAATCAGGATCAGCCTGCGCTCTACAAAAAAAGGCATCGTTTCCGCCAAGTCGATCAGCTCGCGCGGATTCATATGCTTTCCTTCATAGCGCGCAAAGTTCATCGTATCGTCCCGCCGCACCAGCGCGTCCCGCAGTTTTACCTTATACTGCTGCTTCAAATATGCTTCCGCGCCATATAGCAAATATACCGGCTGAAACTGCCCCGCCTTTATATCTTCATCCAGTCTTTTCATAATGATAACCCCGCCTGTAAAAATTTTAGGGATGGCCAGCGAAATGTATAATGCAGATCACGAAAATAAACTTTCAAACACATACTCATACATAAGCTACTGCTTGCCCGACAACGGCAGCTGCGCCAAAACAACTGCCCCAAAAATAAGCACGCAGCCAAATATTTCTTTTCCATGCAGCTTCTCCCCTAATAGAACCCATCCCGCCAGCACAGAAAATACCGATTCCAAGCTCATCAGCAACGACGCGACCGCCGGTTCCACCCCCTGCTGCCCGATAATCTGCAAAGTATAGGCTACGCCGCAGGACAATACGCCGGCGTATAAAATCGGTATCCATGCATCCGCGCTCCTTAGCGGCGCCGCCCAAGCCAGGACGCTTTCCACAGAAAAGGAACATCCCATATCCACAAAAAACATCGGCACAGCAGATAGCGCCCCGCATACAAAAAATTGGATGCAGGACATACGCACCCCGTCTACTAGAACGGTAAAATGGTCAATGACTAATATATGCACCGCAAATACAGCCGCGCACGCCAGCAGCAGCAGGTCGGAAAACTGCATACGGAAATCCTCATGGATACACAGCAGATACAGCCCCGTCACTGCAATCACAATCCCGGCCCACACGTTCCAGCCGCATTTGCGGTGAAAAAACAGCCCTACCACCGGGACAATCAACATATAACAGGACGTAAGAAAACCCGCTTTCCCGGCGGATGAGCCAAGGTAAATTCCCATCTGCTGCAAATTGCTTGCTACCGCCAGCGCCGTCCCGCAGGCAACGCCCCCGATAAGCAGCTGGCGCCTCTGCGCCCAGTCTGTAGGTGCGGGCTTTGCAAAATGCACCTTGTCCTTTCCAGCGGTGCTAGAAGGCGCACTCGCCTGGGCTGTGGGCGCGCGTTTTGTCAGATGCATCCGGTCCAGCAGCCGAATCGCCGGCAGCAGCACGAGAGCGCCGATCAGCGAACGGATACAGTTAAACGTATATGGCCCTACCGCATCCCCTCCGGCGCTCTGCGCAACAAACGCAATGCGCCATATAAATGCGGTAAGCAGCAACAGGCACATGTTAAATTTACTGGAGCCCCCTCCTTTTTTCATATCTACCCCCACTGAAAATGCAGCGTCATCTTATCTGGCGTTTCTGAAAATACCTCTATGAGCGGATACCCGATGCCGGGCCGCGAACGCCATCTATTTATCTGGTTCCAAAAATACGGTCGCCCGCGTCGCCAAGCCCAGGGCAGATATAAGCGTCTTTGTTCAGGCACCGGTCTAGGCAGCCGCAATAAATCTGCACATCCGGATGGGCGCTATGTAAACGTTCTATGCCTTCCGGCGCGGCAATGATACACAAAAATTTAATATGCCTGCCGCCCCGGGCCTTAATAAAATCTACCGCCGCTACCGCGGAACCACCCGTTGCAAGCATTGGGTCCAATACGGCTATCGTACGCTCTTCAATCGGCACAGGCAGCTTGCAGTAATATTCCTGCGGCTCGTGCGTTTCATGGTCGCGAAACAGGCCGATATGCCCTACTTTAGCGCTTGGCACGAGCGTAAGAATCCCGCTTACCATCCCAAGCCCGGCGCGCAGGATAGGCACGACGGCCAGTTTTTTCCCAGCAATCATAGGCGTTAGGCATTTCTCGATCGGCGTCTCGACTTCCGCCAGTTCTACAGGCAGGTCGCGGAACGCTTCATAGCCCATAAGCGCCGCAATCTCCTCCACCAGTTTCCGAAACTCATTCGTTCCAGTGCGTTTATCGCGCAGCATAGATATTTTATGCTGGATCAGCGGATGCTGAATATAAAACAGGTTTTCTTTTTGCTCCATGTGAATCCCCTCTTTTTATTTATCGTTTTTTCAGTTCTATCGTATCCCCCTGGTGAAAATATTCCCAGGTTGTTTTTTGGAAAGTAAAAATCCGTTTCTTCCCATTCTTTGCTACCGTAACCGTGATTGGTTTTCCTGCCGGGTCGGATCCTTTTAACGTTAAAATACCTTTTTTTAAAGTCCCTGTCAGCCAGTCCATCTGCGCTAACCGAAACTGGCTATAAAACGCTACATATTTTTTACCGCTTTTATAAATATTCAGGTTCACTTCTCCCTGGTCGTCAGAGAAATTACCTATAAATGCCGCCCCAGGCAGAATCTTGACCGTGCACTTTAATACTTTTTGATCTACGGTGCATTTTAAAGTTGCTGTCCCAGTCTTTTTCGCCTTGATATAACAATATCCAGATTCACTAGTGTCCTTGATCTTTATATTTTCTCCTGAGACACTCCAGGTTGCATTTTCCTTAGAATTTAACACCCCAACGACTATATCTTGCCCTTTGGCCATTGTGATCGATTTGCTTGTAAGTTGCACGCTTTGTGCTTGGACACGCATTCTTGGTATCATAACCAAGTTACATAACAACAAGCAGATACAAAGCATGCCCGCAATCATACGTTTCATATTAAGTTTTACTCCTTTCTTTTGTTTCCTAGAGCGTGTTTTCAGCCAGCTCTAAATTCATGGCAGCTACAAAGCCCGAATGCCACTGTATTTTTACGTCCCCCATTTATTATTTATGCTCCCCTGCCCATTAAATAGTATATCATAATCCATACATTTATCAAGCATTTGACTGCTAATTATACAGGTATCATAAAAGGATAGGTTGCTTTTCACGGGGTGGGGATAGCCCTTAAAAATGAAAAATAATAGGTTGTTATCCGGCAGTTAAATCTTGGAACAGTTTTTAAGTTTTGTGCTACCCGGACGCTGGAACCAGGCCGCAAGCCCTCCCGGATGTTCCAG
>CASUON010000063.1 GCA_949457475.1 uncultured Lachnospiraceae bacterium | reverse complement strand
GCCTGCTGCCTGGTTCCGGCGTCCGGGATAGAAAAATATGCACGGTTTTTTAAGGGATATCCTCACCCCATGAAAAGTAACTAGCGCGGAAGTATGAATTACAAAAAAATAAATATTTTACTTGACATGGCACCATTGTTTTGTTAATATATAGACATTCTACGGCGCAGTAGCCAAGTGGTAAGGCGTGGGTCTGCAACACCCTGATTCACCGGTTCAAATCCGGTCTGCGCCTCTTAAGCGATTAAAAAAGCCCAGAAATTAAAGGTTTCTGAGGCTTTTTTGGTTTTAAAAACCAGTCTTAATTATTAATGGAATTATCTGTGAATGAAAAACTGGGCATTATGGAAAATGAGTATAGCATACCCGTGGATGATAGAAGAGGATAGAATAAAAGAGGATGTGAGTGCCATGTGTAACCTGAGCCAGGGAATATTGGAAAGAGGATAGGCTAAAGGGGAAACTCACTAATCAGGGGGCCAAAAGGCCCCCATTTCTGTTTATTTGAAAATGATTTTCATAAATTTTTTCTTCCCGCGTTTTATAATAAATTCATCTACAGACAATTCATCCGCAGTGAATGCCGCGTTAATATCTGTGATCCGTTCGCCGTTTACCGATACGCCGCCCTGCTCGATCGTACGCCGCCCTTCGGAACGGCTGCCGACCAGGTTGGTTTTTACGAGCAGAGTAATCAGGCCGATCGAGCCGTCGGATAAATCCGAAGCATCTAGGCTGGTGCACGGCATATTCGCGTTGTCGCCGCCGTTTGAGAATAAAGCGCGCGCGCTGTTTTGCGCTTTTGTGGCTTCTGCTTCGCCATGGACTAATTTTGTCAGTTCGTACGCGAGGATTTCTTTTGCCGTATTTAGCTGGCTGCCTTCCCAACGGTCCATCTCATCAATCTGTTCCAACGGGAGGAATGTGAGCATCCGTAGGCATTTTAAGACGTCGGCGTCTGCGATGTTTCTCCAGTACTGGTAAAAATCAAACGGAGACGTCTTATTCGGGTCGAGCCATACTGCTCCGGACTGTGTTTTACCCATTTTATTGCCTTCTGAATTTAAGAGCAGGTTAATGGTCATGGCATAGGCGTCTTTGGATAGCTTGCGGCGGATCAGCTCTGTGCCGCCAAGCATGTTGCTCCATTGGTCGTCGCCGCCGAACTGCATATTGCAGCCATATTTCTGGTAGAGGACATAGAAATCATAGCTTTGCATAATCATATAGTTAAATTCCAAGAAACTAAGCCCCTTTTCCATTCGCTGTTTGTAACATTCCGCGGTAAGCATGCGGTTGACAGAAAAATGTGCGCCGACTTCGCGCAGCACGTCCACATAATTCAAGTCCAGCAGCCAGTCTGCGTTGTTGACCATTAGTGCTTTGCCATCGGAAAAGTCGATGAAACGGCTCATTTGCTGTTTGAAACAGTCGCAATTGTGCTGGATGGTTTCCGGCGTCATCATCTGGCGCATGTCCGTTCGGCCAGTTGGGTCGCCAATCATTGCCGTACCGCCGCCAATCAGCGCGATCGGGCGGTTGCCGGCCATCTGCAGGCGCTTCATCAGGCATAGGGCCATAAAGTGGCCGACATGCAGGCTGTCTGCCGTTGGGTCAAAGCCAATATAAAAAATAGCTTTTCCTTGGTTGATTAGTTCTTTGATTTCTTCTTCGTCTGTAACCTGGGCAATCAGGCCGCGGGCAACTAATTCTTCGTATAATGTCATAATCGGTTCCTTTCTTATGAATAAAAAGAGGGTTTCATATAATAAAAAAGCCCCGTCCTGCAAAAGGACGGGGTTATTCCCGTGTTACCACCTTAATTCGCCGCCGATTCACATCAACAGCCTTACTAAGTATCAGCAATTGCTGAACTCTGGCACGATAACGGGCGCCATACCGTTGCAGCCTACTTTTGTTCGGTGCAAAGCTCCAAGAGGTATTCATAACAGCGTTCGCATGCGCCTCTCATCATCCGGCTGCTTTCTGTCCGCTCTGCATCTGCTACTACTTGTTCTTTTCATTGCTTTTTTCCATATATTCTGTGCTTTTATCCAATCATAAAAAACCGCATATGGAGTTGGTTTTCTTGCATTATAGTGAGTATACTTTGGTTTGTCAAGTATTTTATAAAAAAGCGCGCACATGTAGTGCCCGCCATCCGTTATACATAATGAAAGGAGGATTCCCGGATGTCAATCGATTTGGAAGAGCAGTATGAGCGCATTTATCGGTACTGCTATTATAAAGTGCATCATGTGCAGCTGGCGGAGGATATTACGCAGGAAACGTTTCTGCGCTGTTTTGAGCATGCGGGCGGCGAGGTTGACGGCCGGCCGCTGGCATACCTTTATACTGTCGCAAGGAACCTGTGTATTGATGAACTTCGCAAGAAGAGACTGGATGGGCTTTTTACCGATTTACCGGGAGAGAGCCCGGAAAATGGGATGGTAGACGCGGTCGCGTTGCGCCAGGCGCTAACGGCGCTTACAGCCCGCGAAAGGGAGCTGGTGCTGCTGCGCTATGTAAATGAAGTACCGCTTACGGACCTGGCAAAATTTTATGGCAGTTCCAGATTTGCATTGTATCGGGAATTGAAAAAAATCCTGAAAAAACTGGAAAGGAGGATACGCTGCGATGAGGCATAAAGAAAAAAATAAAAAATTAAAAGAGAAATTGAAACAGGAATTAATAATAATCTATCATGCGCCGCCACCTAAAAATAAGCATAGCTTTTTACGGCGGATTAAGCCGCAGCCTATGAATTTGGCATATATTTTGTATACGCAGGTGTCATATATTTCAAAATTGGAATGGGTGGTATCCGTTTGTTTATTTGTCGCTACTGTTTTTATGAGCTGTTTTTTTGAACCCGCAGTGTTTAGCGTCGCATTGGCGTGGATGCCGTTTCTGGCGGTCGTTGGCGTATCAGAAAGTATGCGTTCGGCCACGTATGGAATGGAAGAGCTGGAAATGGCGGCGCGGTTTTCGCTAAAAAGCATCGTGCTGGCGCGGATGGGGATCGTAGGCATTGAAAATATGGTTTTTGTGTTGCTCTGCGCCGCATTTGTACAGGGCAAGCTGCTTTTGACGATGCTGTATCTGCTGGTGCCCTATCTGGCCACTGTATATGCAAGCCTGCTTATCATAAGGAAGAGCCCAGGAAGGGAAGGAAAGTACCTTTGTGTGGCATTTTCGATGGTAGTCAGTATCACGGCCTGTTTTGGGCTGGCTGATTACGCGTGGATTTACCAGGAGCGTTATAATGGCGTTTGGGTGCTCTCGGTCATGGCGCTGGTGGGATTTAATTATAAGGAGAGCCGCCGGGTGGCGAAGATGGCGGAATGCTATTGAAAAACGTATGGGATATAAGGAGGAGTAATGGAATTATTTGTAGACCGATTGACAAAACAATATAAAAATAAGATTGCCGTAGACCGGATTTCTTACCGGTTCCAACAGGGCGTATATGGGCTGCTCGGGGGCAATGGGGCCGGGAAGACGACCCTGATGCGGATGCTTTGCGGAATTCTACAGCCGACCGGCGGCGAAGTAGCCTTTGACGGCGTCGCGGTCAATACCGAGGAGTACCGGAGCGTTCTTGGGTACCTGCCCCAGGATTTTGGCTACTATCCAAATTTTACAGGGCAGGACTTTATGTTGTATATGGCAACTTTAAAAGGGCTTGGCAAAAAGCCGGCGTTAAAAAAATCAAAAGAGCTGCTGCGGATGGTGTCTTTGGAGGAAGTAGCGGGCAAAAAAATAAAAACTTATTCAGGGGGGATGAAACAGCGCCTTGGAATTGCGCAGGCATTATTAAATGACCCTAAAATAGTTATCCTAGACGAGCCTACCGCCGGCCTGGACCCAAAGGAGCGCGTACGTTTCCGAAACCTGATCGCAGAACTTGGAAAAGACAGCATCGTTATACTGTCCACGCATATTGTATCTGATATCGAGCATATTGCCGATGTGGTTTTAATGATGAAAGACGGGCAGATGATTTTCCAGGGGGCGAGAGACGAGATCAAAGAAGATTTGGAGGAATTTTACCTAAGGAATTTTTCAGATGATGATTTTCCAGATAACTACAAATAGTATAGAACAAACAGATAGATAGAACAAACAGATAGATAGAACAAACAAATAGATAAAACAAATAGATAAAACAAACGAATAGATATGGAGTAAAGGAAATAAGCGAATTTGTTAATCAGAACTTAATAAGTGGAAAGAGGATAGATATGAAAGAGATAAGCAGGCTGTTTTTCTTCGAATGGAAAAAAATATGGAAACGTAAAAGCACGTGGATTACATTTGGGATATTGCTTTTAGTACATTGCGTAATGGAAAGTTTTTATTTTTTTGGTTCGACCTATGTAGACGGAAAATTTTTGGAAACTCATATGGAAGGGGTGAAAACAGACCGGGAAAACGGGCGCAGGTTGTCCGGAAGAAGCATAGACGGCGTATTGCTTGGCGAAATGCAGGATGCATATAAAAAATATGCAGATGAAGAGGACGAGTCCTACCGCTTTCGCAAAGACTATAAGGATACGGTTGTGCCATACCGCCCATTGTTTCATACGCTGCATTATATGACGTGGGATTCGGGTCTGGATTTGTACACGGCGTCTGAGCAGCAGCTATATCATATGCGTGATACGATGGTGGAAACGAAATGGGAAAATTTTGGGCTGACAAGCGCAGAAAGAGCCTATTGGCAGAAAAAAGAGGATCGGCTGCAAAAACCATTTATTTACCAGTACGCGGACGGTTATGATTATCTGATCAGCATGTCCGGGGTCTACCGTATCTGTATGCTGGTGACTTTTTTTATTGCGGTCTGTATCGGCGCAATTTTTACAGAAGAGCACGTACTTAAGACCGACCAGTTGATTTTTTGCACCCGGCTAGGCAAAAAACAGCTGTATTTTGCCAAAATGCTGGCCGGCGGCGCGTGTTCCTTTTTGGTGGCCGCAGTTTTGCAGGCTGCTTCTTTGATTTTTGCATTTACAGTCTATGGTGCAGACGGCTTTGGTGCGTCGATACAGCTGCAGGGGGGCTATTATTCAGGATTGTTGTCGATTGGGCAGGTATTTTTGATTATGTGCGGCATACTGGCTGTATCGACCGTTATGGTCAGCTTGTTTACGATGGTATTTTCAGAAGCGGCAAACAGCAATATTGCGGCAATGGCCGTTGTGGTTGCAGTTTTGTTCGCGGCAAGGCTAATTCCAATTCCAAACCAATACCGTGCGCTGTCGCAGGCATGGAATTACCTGCCGATCAACCTGCTAAAATTCGATACGGGGTTTTCCGACTTGCGGCTTGTATCAATTTTCGGCTTGCAATTTACGTCATGGGAGTTCTCCGTTTTATTATATCTTGTTTTCATCATTATTATTTTGTTAGCCGGCAAAAAAATCTATTGCGGATACCAGGTGAAGGGACGGTAATGGTATTTTTTCCTTGCAAATTGCAGGTGCCCATATTATAATGGCAATAGCATTATTGTGAAGCATAAGCAATCCGTACCATACGGAATGCAGAAAGGATGAGCAAATGGAAATATTAGAGAAATTAGGCGATACGCTTATATCTGTATCAAAGGATGCAACACAAAAGGCAAAGGATCTCTCTGAATTGGCAAGGCTCCGTATGGATATCCGTTCGAAAGAAGATTATATGAACCAGCAGTATCAGCAAATAGGCAGAGATTATTATGCAGCACATAAAGAGGATGCAGAACCAGAATTTGAGCAGATTGCGTTGTTAAAAGACGCGGAAGACGCGCTAAACGATTTGAAACAGCAGCTTGGCCAGATCAAAGGGATGCAAAAGTGCCCAGGGTGCGGCAACGAAATGCCGTTAGAGGCAGATTATTGCAGCAAATGCGGAGCAAAACTGAATATTTTTGAAGAAGAGGAATAAAAGGCTACAAAAAGTACTTTAAACTAGACCAAATAAAGTATTAAAAGAAACATAAGGGATTACAGTATAGACAGAAAATAGAGTACAGCAAGGAAAGGTTACAGAGTATCAATGAGCAGCAAAGGTAAATATTATATTACAACAGCCATTGCCTACGCGTCTGGGAAACCGCATATCGGGAATACCTATGAAATTGTGCTTGCGGACGCGATCGCACGTTTTAAGCGCCAAGAAGGCTATGACGTATTTTTCCAGACCGGGACAGATGAACATGGTCAGAAAATCGAACTAAAAGCAGTGGAAAACGGGGTTTCACCGCAGGAATATGTAGACGGCGTAGCGCAGGAAATTCGAAAGATTTGGGATTTCATGAACTGTTCGTATGATAAGTTTATCCGTACGACCGACCGGGACCACGAAAAACAGGTGCAGAAGATATTTCGGAAACTATACGATAAGGGGGATATTTACAAAAGTTCTTATGAAGGGCTTTATTGTACGCCGTGCGAATCATTTTGGACGGAATCCCAGCTTGTAGATGGAAAATGCCCGGACTGCGGCAGGGAAGTAAAGCCGGCAAAAGAAGAAGCGTATTTCTTTAAAATGAGCAAATATGCGGACCGTTTAATCGAGCATATTCAGACGCATCCGGAATTCATCCAGCCGGTTTCCAGGAAAAATGAAATGATGAATAATTTTCTTTTGCCGGGGCTGCAGGATTTGTGCGTGTCCAGGACTTCTTTTCAATGGGGGATTCCGGTTGATTTTGATGACAAACATGTCGTCTATGTATGGCTGGATGCGCTCACGAATTATATTACAGGCATAGGATATGATTGTGACGGTACTTCCACAGAATTTTTCCATAAAAACTGGCCGGCGGATCTGCATCTGATCGGCAAAGATATTATCCGTTTCCATACGATCTATTGGCCGATCTTTCTAATGGCGCTGGATCTGCCGCTGCCGAAGCAGATTTTTGGCCACCCATGGCTGCTGCAGGGCGAAGGCAAGATGAGCAAATCCAAAGGGAATGTATTGTATGCGGATGAGCTGGTGGACTTCTTTGGCGTAGACGCCGTGCGCTATTTTGTACTGCATGAGATGCCGTTTGATAATGACGGTTTAATTTCTTGGGAACTGCTTGTCGAGCGGCTGAATTCCGACCTGGCAAATACGCTTGGCAACCTGGTGAACCGTACGATATCGATGAGCAACAAATATTTCCAAGGGACGGTGTCTTCCACCGGGGTATCCGATGAGGTGGATGCGGATTTAAAGGCGGTTGTTACGGGCACAGCGGAAAAAGTTGTTGCGAAAATGGAAAAATTGCGTGTGGCGGATGCGATTACGGAAATTTTTAATATTTTTAAACGGTGCAATAAATATATTGACGAGACGACGCCGTGGATTTTGGCAAAAGATGAAGCAAAGTCCGCGCGCCTTTCGGAAGTAATGTACAACCTGGCCGAAGGAATTACGGTCGGGGCGTCTTTGTTAAAGAGCTTTATGCCGGATACGGCGGAAAAGATTTTTGCGCAGTTAAACACAAAAGAAGTTCCGTTTGAACGTTTGGGCACGTTCGGAAATTATACTAGCGGGACGAAAGTAACGGAAAAACCGGAAATACTGTTTGCGCGCCTGGATATACAGGAAGTGCTCTCGCGCGTCGAAGCGCTGCATCCGCAGGAGGCGGAACATACTAGCGAAGCGGCGCCAGCTAGTGAAGAGCATGTTGTTGACCTGGAACCAAAAGCAGAAATTACATTTGATGATTTTGAAAAGATGCAGTTCCAAGTAGGCGAGATCATAGCGTGCAAAGCAGTGGAAAAATCGAAAAAACTGCTTTGCTCCCAGGTGAAAATCGGCAGCCAGGTAAAACAGATCGTATCCGGAATCCGCAAATTCTACCAGCCAGAAGAGATGGTTGGTAAAAAAGTGATGGTTTTGGTAAATTTAAAACCTGCGAAATTAGCGGGCGTGTTGTCTGAAGGTATGCTGCTTTGCGCGGAAGATGAAAATGGCGCGCTTGCGTTAATGACGCCTGAAAAAGCAATGCCGTCCGGCGCTGAAATTTGCTGATAAGATTGCTTACAGGCAAAGGTTTTTAAATAGTTGCAAATAGACGTAATGAAAATCCCGGTAACTGCTTGCCGGGATTTTCATAATGCAAAAAGGAAGGAAAAGGAGGTATTATCCAAAACGGATAAAAGCAATATGATATTTGACACGCACGCACATTATGAAGACAGCCGGTTTGACAAGGACAGGGAGCAGCTTTTGGCGTCTATGGACGGGCATGGGATCACGGCGATTGTAAATGTTGCGTCTACGGTAGAGACAACGAAAAAAAGCATTGCCCTTGCAAAAACGTACGATTTTATGTATGCGTCGGTCGGCATCCATCCAAGTGAAATCCGCGATATAGAGGAAGGGGATATGGAATGGCTGTACGAGCAGACGAAAGAGCCAAGAGTAGTGGCGGTTGGGGAAATCGGGCTGGATTACTATTGGGAAAAAGAAGAAGCCGTACAAAAACAGCAACGTTATTGGTTTGAAAAGCAGCTTTTGCTGGCAAAAGAGAGCGGGCTACCAGTAATAATCCATTCCAGGGACGCGGCGCAAGACACCCTGGAGCTGATGAAACAGGCGCATGAGATGCACATACCGGGCGTAATCCATTGTTTTTCCTATTCCGCGCAGATTGCGCAGGAGTATGTCCGGATGGGTTATTATATCGGGATTGGAGGCGTCGTTACTTTTAAAAACGCCAAAAAGCTAAAAGAGGCGGTTGCCAGTATCCCGTTGGAACAGATCGTACTGGAGACGGACTGCCCGTATATGGCTCCTGAGCCGTACCGCGGGAAACGCAACAGCTCTTTGTATCTTCCGTATGTCGTAAAGCAAGTGGCGCAGCTCAAAGGGGTATCGGAACAGGAAGTGGTGCAGGCAACAAACCGGAATGCGCGCCGGCTGTACCGGATTGACGAATGCGCGTAAAATGTAAATAGGAAGGCGCTATGGCTGATTTGGGAAAACCGCAGAATACAATTGCGGTATTGCAAAAATACAATTTTATATTTCAAAAAAAATACGGTCAGAATTTTCTGATCGATACGCATGTGCTTCAGAAGATTATTACGGCGGCGCATATTACGGACGAAGACTTTGTTTTGGAGATTGGCCCGGGGATCGGGACAATGACGCAATATTTGTGCGAACATGCGCGGGCCGTTGCAGCGGTGGAAATCGACCGCAATTTAATGCCGATCCTTGAGGATACGTTACAGGGCTACCGAAATGTAGAAATATTAAATCAGGATATTTTAAAAGTAGACCTTGCGCGTATGATCGAAGAAAAAAATAACGGAATGCCGATCAAAGTAGTGGCGAATCTGCCGTACTATATTACGACGCCAATTATTATGGGACTGCTGGAAAAGCATCTGCCAGTACAAAGCATTACGGTCATGGTGCAAAAAGAAGTTGCCGCGCGCATACAGGCAGCTCCGGGAACGAAAGACTACGGCGCGCTGTCGCTGGCGGTGCAGTACTTTGCCAAGCCGCAGGTGGTCGCGTCTGTGCCGCAGAACTGCTTTTTGCCAAGGCCCAAAGTCGCTAGCGCGGTCGTCCATTTAGAATGCTACCAAAAGCCTGCCGTGCAGGTGGCGGACGAAGGGCTTTTGTTTCGTATTATCCGGGCGTCGTTTAACCAACGTAGAAAAATGCTTGTAAACGGGCTGAATAACGCACAGGGCATCCCGCTTTCAAAAGAGCAGCTGCAAGAAACGATCGAAAAACTTCAGGTGCCTCCAAACGTGCGCGGCGAGGCGTTGACGCTTGCGCAATTTGCGCGGCTGTCCGATTATATATATGAAAAGTTAAATTCAATTTAACAGGCATATTTTAACCAGCTTGCCCATATAGTGGTAACATGATGGAAAGATTAAAAACGGTATTGTCGCTGGTTATTATAATTATATTTTTGCCTTATCTTGTGACCTTTGTCGTACAGGGGGATTTTTTGAACCATACGCAAGGCCGTGGGGAGGAGCTGTCTGAATCGGATACAGAGCGGCTGATATTTTTGCTTGCGAATGAAATGCCCCTGACCTATGAAAAAGAGGCGTTCAAGGCCCAGGCGGTGATTGCACGGTCAAATCTTGCCTACGCCAAGGAACACGACCAGGCGGAACCGGAGGGCGTTTCCAGGGAAGAGATGCGCGAGCGCCTGGGCGTGGAAGAGTTCCAAAAGTGCTACGATATGCTGCGCAGCTGTGTGGAAGAGACTGCGAACGAAGTTGCCATGTATAAAAAGAAAGTGGCGCATCTGCCCTATCATTTTGTAAGCGCCGGGCGGACAAGGAATCTGTCGGACGTGGATGAAAAAGATTCGATGCCATATATAAAGTCTGTATCCAGCGCACAAGACCTGCAATCGGAGCGTTTCTTAAAAATAGAATTTATAAGTAAAAAGCAATTTCGCAATACGTTAAAAGAAGCGTATCCGGACCTGGATTTTCCGGAAAACGACGTTGAAAAGATGGCGTCGGTTGAAAAAAGGGACAGTTCTTCATATGTGCTTGTCGTAAACTTGCCGGGGAAAAAAGTAAGCGGCGAAGAATTCCGGAACGTATTTTCCTTGCATTCGCCATGCTTTTCAATGAAAGAAACCGATGGACAAGTGCGGATCGTAACGAAAGGGTACGGGCAGGGGTATGGCATGAGCCAGTACGGCGCAAATGAAATGGCAAAGGAGGGTAGTACGTACCGGGAAATTTTAGAGCATTATTATAGCGGTATCCGGATAAAAGAACTGCGCACATAGAAATGATTGCGGCACAATGGCAGGGGATCGATTGATCCCCTGCCATTTGCCGTAAGCATTTCTATACGTGCCGATTAGAGATTGTGCGATGGCGTTTTATATAGCATTATTGTCAACCGGTGTGTTGCTGGTTGATCGACAACCAATGGTAGTTGCGTGTGGATGGTTTATAGACTTTCCATCGTAGATTGTGCATGGCCGTTTATATCGTACCAGTAACCGTCAATGTGCTTACACCCGGATGAACCGTCCACGCGCCTGTCGTAGGGTCTTGCGTATACGTTGCGGCAGGGACCGTGATCTGTCCAGGGATTGTAGCAAAGGCCCCGGTTACGTCGCTGTACGTGTAATTCGTCCCCGTATTCCATGTATTACCGTTGAAAGATACTGTAATCGGGTTTAGAATAGGGTTAAACGTATCTGTAATTGTAACATTATCGGAAGAGGCGGCAGCCGTATTGCCAAGATTTTGTATAATAAAGGTGTAGGTGATCTGCCCGTTTTCTGTAACTGTCGTAGGGGACAGCGATTTGCTGATGGTCAGCAGCGCGGTATTTTCCGTGCTGATCGTCTCAGAAACCAGGATATCGTTTGTAATTCCGGTGCCGGAAATAGTGGCGGTATTTGTGATCGTACCGTTTGTATCCAAAGGCGCATATTGGTTTACGGTAGCCTGGTAGATTAAAGTCGCGTTGCCACCAGCAGGTATATTGATTCCGGTCATGGTAAGAGGCGGCGCGGCCTCTGTAACAGGGGTAGTCTGTAGCGAACCATTTACATAGTAACGGATGGAATTTGGTACAAATGTCAGCGGATACCTGACCGTATCGCTTGGAATAGCGCCCAGGTCGTCGGAAACGGTCAGGCCGGTAAACGCGGTGTTTCCTGAATTGATAATGCTGATGATATACGTTACATTTTCGTTTGAAGTATAATGATCCCGCAGTGCCGTCTTTGTGGCTGACAGAACCTCAAGAAGCTCACCTGTGGTGATATTAGAGGTTGTTGTATTTCCGTTGTAAGAAAGCGTTGCCTGATTATAAAAAGATGCCATAAATGCCTCCTGAGATTTTTCTGGAATAAATGACTTTTATTCTCCATATAATATATGTTCCAGGAGGCGGAAAGTTACTCCAGCGTTTGTTGGCTTATCCGTATAGGCGCTACGGGATAGAGTACTAGAGTTTGAAAAATGCTTTAGAAAGCTGTCAGTAAAAAAGGCTTGTATATAATGAAAAATACCAGTGCCGTTACCGCTGCCATTGTAACCATATAAAGCGCTTTATTTTTTGCCCTTTTCAAAAACAAACATCCAAAGAGAAGCGCAAATGCAAAATCAAACAGCGTCTGCGCCAGCAGCATATGGTTGTTGATTAGTATGATTAGGCAGCCCACCCCTTCGGCCAGCAGCCCGCTTGCAGGTAAGGCGTATAGGATGGAATTTAGCACGTGGTCCCGGTTCCAAAAATATAAAATAAAGCTGCCGACGCCGCAGGCAACAGACAGCACGGAATATAGGATAAACAAGTCTGTCTGGAACCGGCCGTCGTTATCAAATTGCGCAAAAAAGAAGCCCAATATATATTTCAGCCCATAGAAGCTAAGCGTCATGCCAAACATATACAAAAAAGAATTGACAGCCGCCCCTATATTGGACGAGCTGAAAAAAGTAGTGACGGTTACGCTTGCAATCCAAAAGCCATAGAGCGTTGCAATAGAAGAAAGGCTCCAAAGGTCTTCGTAAGGGAAGAAATCGGATAGTCTACATACGACGCCCGCTAGGATACCTACGATAAATACGATTGTATACGATTTAAAATTGTCTTTTAACTTCATAAAATTCTCCAATCTGGAAAATATGGCACAGTCTTTGCAAGAACGTGTATTTCCCATCTAACTAATGTTCTTCCTAATATTCTTCGCATACTTGAAAGATATAAAATTTTAAATAAAAGGACTGTTCCGCAGCCCACAAAATTGGATGGTCTGGCGACTGCGTGCGGTATTCTACCTGCCGAAGCCGCTTGTGCGCGTTCCGCGCGGCCTGTTGGAGCGTCTGCTGGAACAGTTCCGCAGTCATAAAATGGGAGCACGAGCATGTGGCCAGGTAGCCGCCGTCTTTTATTAGCTTCATGCCGCGCAGGTTGATTTCCCGGTAGCCCCGGACGGCATTTTTGACGGAATTTCTGGATTTTGTAAAAGCCGGCGGGTCGAGGATAACTACGTCGTAGGTTTCGTTTTTTTTGTCTAATTCCGGCAGCAGTTCAAAAATGTCGCGGCATAGAAACTGTACGCGGTCTTGCATACCGTTTAACGTAGCGTTTCTACGCGCCTGCGTGACCGCCGTTTCCGACGCGTCTACGCCAAGCACGCGGGTAGCCCCTGCATATGCGGCGTTTAAGGCGAAAGACCCAGTATGAGTAAAGCAGTCTAGCACGCTTGCTTGATTGCAGAGCTTTTGAATTGCCAGCCGGTTATATTTTTGGTCGAGGAAGAACCCGGTTTTTTGGCCGTTTTCGACGTCTACCATGTATTTTACGCCGTTTTCTTCGATCGGTACTTGCGTATCAAATGCATCTCCCAGAAAGCCTTTGCATCGTTCTAGGCCCTCTAGTTCGCGGACTTTGGCATCGCTTCGTTCGTAAACGCCCCGTATGGGGATGCCGTCTGCTTCTAGCAGCTCGCGTAAGATTTGCACAATCAGTTCTTTAAAACGTTCGATGCCAAGGGCGAGGGATTCTACGACCAGTATATCGGAAAACTTGTCTACTATGATTCCTGGCAGAAAATCCGCTTCGCCAAAAATTAGCCGGCAGCTATTGGTGTCGACCGTCTTTTTTCGGTAATCCCATGCATTTTGGACGCGCATGCGGATAAAGGGCGGGTCGATCTTTTGGTCGGCGCGGCGCGTGAGCATGCGGACTGCGATTTTGGATTTTTGGTTTAAGAAGCCTTTTCCTAGCGGATATCCGTCAAAATCATGTACAGTAACGATATCGCCGTTTGAAAAAGACCCTGTTACTGAAGCAATCTCATTATCGTAAATCCACAAGCCGCCGGCTTTTAGTGTGCGGCCTTCCCCTTTTTTTAGTGTTACAATTGCGCTCATTTGTTTTCCTTTCTTTGTATATGGCAGCTTTAAACTTTTTTGATTTTAAATGGTAGCGTAGCATTATTCTAACATAGTGGAAAGCGGGATGTAAATGACTAAAATTACAGCTGTTTTAGATATTTTTAATCTGTTGTTACCTTTCATGGGGTGAGGATATCCCTTAAAAACGAGAACTAATAGGTTGTTATCCGGAAGTTTTTGCTACCCGGACGCTGGGGCCAGGCCGCAAGCC
>CASUON010000062.1 GCA_949457475.1 uncultured Lachnospiraceae bacterium | reverse complement strand
TTGGTACGAACCAGACCGCTCCTTACTTTAATTTCTGTCTGGATGGAGTACTAGGAGGGGATCGATATGGGAGAAAAATATCAAAAGAAGGATAACCAAGGGGCCAGCTACCGGGGGACGAAGGGGAGATTTTGGGAAGGGTGCGCGCAAGCCCTGGCATTGTCTGCATTCGCGCTTTTGTGCCTTTGCTCTTCCTTGTGGATGGTGCAGGGCTTATTTTTGGAATGGCGGATTTCCGGCGCGGCCAAAGTCTGGGTCGTGGCGCTGGTTGTCCTGACCAGTTTCGCCTGTACTTTTTTTCCGGCGCTGGCTTCCCATATAGGGATAAAATCACCAATATCTAGGAGGCAAAAGGCAGCAAATCAGCATTGGCCCGTGCAGCCGGACGACCGGCGCGAACGCCGTCTGCGCCGGATTGGCGCTGTTGCGGCGGCTGTTTTGTATGGCGGGCTGTTTTTCCATTATATCAGGCAGCGGCAGGTTGATTTTGAAGACGGCAGCTGCGCCTTTGCTGTAGAGTATATTGAAAAATGGAATCAATATATGAAGCGTGCGTTTTATATCTGGGCAGGGAAGGCGGAATTTCTGGAAATGGCTTTTTCCGCCTGGGTTATTATGCTGTTATTAGCGCTGCTGCTTGCGGCAGTGTTTTTTGGAAAGCGCTTTTTGTTATTGCTGCTGCCGTCTGCTATGCTGGCGGCGCTACTGATGGTTGGCTGTGCACCGGGATGGAAGGGGACAGCTTCTTTTTTTGCAGCGCTTTTTTGCGCCTTTGCAGGAGAATCCGGCGGCAGTAGCAAATCACTGCGTGTACATTCTGTGGAATACCGATATGGGCGTACCAGTATCTACCTGGTAAATCTGCTTTCGATCCTTTGCCTGGCTATGGCAGCGGCGGGTGTGTTGGCCGTTAGCGGCGCGCTGTTTCGCGGCGCGTCAGAGCAGCTTTTGCAGTATGCGCCGGGTGTAAAACAGTTCCAAAAAGCGGCGGAGCAGAAAATTTCCGGTTTTGCATCCGGGCTATTTAGTCAGCGGACAAAAAAGATCAGCAATCAGGCGCCCGTATATACAGGGAAAGAAATGCTGAAAATAACGGCGTCTAAAGTCCCTCAGATGGACGTCTATTTAAGGGGGTTTTATGGCACGGATTACGAAGATGGAAACTGGGTATACGACGGGCGGAAATTTGCCGACGCCTGCAGCCGGGAGGGGTACAGCCAAAAGCAGGCGGCGGAGGAATTGATACAGGCCGGATATGACAGCTATGCTGCAGGCCGGTTGGCAATGTATGGTGTTTCCTCTGTTGGTACGGATATTAAGGCGAACATAAGCTCAGCTGCGGAAGAAGGAATTGTATACCAGCTGCAGTATACCGGAATTTATGACCGGTATGCCTACCCGCCCTATTTTACAAACCCGCTTACTTTCCAGGACGCAAGCAGCCTGGAGGGGGATTTTTTGGTTCGAAAAGAGCGCGGAAAGGCGCAATTCCAAATGGCTGGCTGGAACTGGGTCGATTTGTGGCCACTGAGCCTTATGGATATGGACGCGCTACCGGTGTTTCGATGGTATAACGCGTTTGCAAAAAGCGCCTATCTGGCAGTTCCGGACTGTGTGCCGTCTGTATCGGATGATATGTGGCCAAGCCTGAAGGCGGTAAAAAAGGCCATGCTTGGCGACAGGCCTAAGCGTGGAGCAAATGCCTTAAACAACCGGCAGGAACGCCTGCTTGTCGCGTCTACAGTATGTTCCTTGCTACAGGAAAATTTTTCTTACAGCCTGGATTTGGAGCCGCTGCCGGAGGGTATGGATGCAGTGGACTATTTTTTATCCGAAAGCAAAGAAGGGTTTTGCATCCATTTTGCAAGCGCGGTCGTTTTCCTTATGCGCAAATATGGGATACCGGCGCGCTATGTATCCGGATATGTGGCACGCAAAGAAGATTTTAAACGTGACGGGGAACAGTTTACGGCTTCGGTAAAAGACGCGGACGCCCATGCGTGGGCGGAAATCTTTCTAGACGGCATCGGTTGGGTACCGGTTGACGCGACGCCGGGTGGGGGCAGACAGGCGCAGGATGCAGAAAAGACAGCGGCGGACGATGGAACCGTTGCCGAAGGGCATGATACAGAAGAGACAAAAGAGCTGGATTCGGAAACGGAAGATTCCAAAACAGAAGATTCCAAAACAGAAGATTCTAAAACAGAAGATTCCAAAGCCGACCATCCAAAAGAAACAGATCATACAGAAACGAAAGGCACGCAGGCTGGCGATACTGGGCGAGGCGGCGGGCTGATGGATAGGGCTGGCAGAGCTTTTTCCAAAATCCGGCTCGATCCGGCGATTGCCGCAGCCTTGCGGGCAGGCGCTATCATCCTGTTTTTCATATTGCTGCTGTTTTTGGCCTGGCGCCTGATACGGCGCGCTGTGAAAAGCTACCAGGATTTATTGAGGCGGGAACTTAGAAAAGGAAAATACCGCAAGGCCGTGCTGCGCCTAAACCGGAGGGTCTACCGCAGGATGTGCCTGCGCGGCGGCATACGCAGCCAGAACTTGACGGACGCGGAATATGGCAAGGCGCTGCAGGCGGCTTATCGTGAGATTTCGCCGCAGGAATGGGAGCGTTTTATGCGCGTGGCAAAGGAGGCCGCTTTTGCAAAGGAGCAGCCTGGGGCAGAGGACGCCTATTTTTGCTACCGTATTTATTGCCAGGCATGCCAGATAAAAGAGTAGGAGCGGGTTAAAGGTGCGGCTGATCTTTCCGATATAGTAATTACACGAAAACACGTTTTGTACCGAAACGGTTTCTTATTTCGGAAAGGAGAAGGCCATGAATGTGAATTTACAGAGTATAAACGCTGGCGGCGTTTTTTGCCGGATGCCCGCGGGAGGCTTAAAAAGCGCGCAGCAGAAACAAGAACGCCAGGAGAAGTGCAACAGCCAGACCGCGTTTTTGGAGCAGCAAAAAGAGAACCTGAAAAATATAACGTGCACCAGCTTGGAGGAAATTGCGCATAAGCTGGAACAGTTCCACTCGTATGAAGACCAGATTGCGGCAGTGAAAAAAGAATTTAACTACAGCCAGATGATGCACGCGCTGGACGAGGCCCGGGAGATCGGGGAAAAAATTGCGGAAGAAGCAGAAGAGATGGAACCAAAGACCGCGGAAGAACGCAGAAAAGATATGCAAGAAGAAGCGCTGGGGACCGAAGAGGACAAAGGCGTCCTGACAGAGGCGTTGGAAGAAGCGCTGGAAGACCTTTCTGAGACATGTGAAGAACTCGAAGAGCAGGCGCTGCAAGAGGCCATGGAAACAACGGAAGAACTGACAGAAAGCCGGAAGGCAGCGGAAGAGTTGACAGGATCGGAGGAAACGCTGGACGATGCAGAATGCCAAATGGCAGTGGAAGAACTAGCGGAAACAGAAAAAACGCTGGGCGGTGCAGAAAGCCAGATGGCCACGGAAGAACTAGTGGGAGCAGCGGAAACGTTGGACGAGGCGGAAATCTGGATGATGGCAGAAAAACTAGCGGGAGCAGCGGCAACAGAAGGAACGGAAAGCCAATTGGCGCATGAAGCCGCCGCAGGGGCTGCGTGCCAGCCGCTGCCGGAGTGGATGCAAACGTGGATGGATACCCGGGAGTATCCGCATTTTGACCAGTCTGTATAATAAAAAGAGATTGTATGCTGCCTTTATACATTTTTCAAACATTGTATGGCAACAAATCCGTGCAAATTGTGGTATGATAAAGCTATGCAAATGCAAAACATATTTTCAGGAGGGAGTCCATAATGAAAAACGCAAGGAGAATCACATGCGGATGCCTGTCCGCGGTCATGATGTTTACAACACTGGCGGCTGCGCCGGTATCGACGCAGGCTGCCGCAGTAAAGCTGAATAAAAGCACCGCGACACTAGAAGTTGGCAAAAAACTGACGTTGAAAGTGCAGAATGCCAAAAAAGGAACTAAAGTAAAATGGTCCAGCAGCAAAAAAGCAGTGGCGACAGTCACACAAAAAGGGGTTGTCACAGCAAAAGCGCCAGGAAAGGCAAATATCAAAGCCGTTGTAAATAAAACGACGTTAAAATGTATGGTTACAGTCGAAGAAGATACGGCTGCAAATGAGGACGCCATAGATATTAGCGAACAGCTGGCGGGTAAATCCTATAAAGGGTCTGCTTCGATCCCGGGCGGTGACATGAATGTGCTGAATTTGACGTTTGGCGAAGACGGCACGATTTCCGGTGAAAAACTAAGCGAAGAAACTTTCCAGCTCGAAAAGTTTTCCGGTACATATAAAGCTATTTCGGCCGGCAAGAAAGTAACGATCACAGTAGAAGCAGGCGGGGCGTCATTCTCCTATGATTTGAAGGCAGAAAACGAGGATTTCTCCAAATTGTCCGCAAAACAGAAAGTTGGGACGATGGAGATCGATGTCATCATCGAAGAAGTGAAAAAATAAAAGAGCGAATCAAGAGCGAACAAAATAAGGAAAGCTTTCAGCCGTAGCAAGGCCGAAAGCTTTTTCCTGTGTTTTGATACTGCGGCATCCAGAATATTTAGTAGACTTCAGAAGATACCTGGCGGCGAACAAAGCTATTCCAGCTTCCGGTATACCGTCAGCCACATCGTACAAAAGCTCGCCAGCCCTCCAATCAGGTTGGATACCGGCTCCGCCCAGAATACGCCGTTTACGCCAAGGCCCCAAACAGGCAGCAGCAGCGTGAGCGGGACGACGATAATTACTTTGCGAAACAGTGAAAAGAAAATGGAACGTTTTGCGTAGCCAAGTGCCTGGAACGTACACTGCCCGGTAAACTGGAACGCCATAAAACAAAAGCCGAAAAAATAGATTTTTAGTGCCCCGACGCCTGCGCCTGCCATAGCGGCATCGTCGGTAAAAAGGGAAAACAGCTGCCGCGGGATGAGCATGATGAGCCCCCAGGCAGCAAACGTGTAGGCGATGCTGGCCATTGCGGTAAAGCGGATGCCTTCTTTTACACGGGAGAATTTTTTTGCCCCGTAATTATAACCCAAAACCGGCTGGCAGCCGCTAGATATCCCCATAACTGGCAGGGACAAAAGCTCCCGCACGGAACTAATTACTGTCATAATGCCAACGTATACGTCCCCGCCGTAATTTTGCAGGGAGGTATTGCAAACGATCTGTACAAGCGCGTTTGTCGCCTGCACGATAAAACCGGAGGCGCCCAGCCCCAGGATGCCGCGTACTAATTTGGGATCCGGGAAAAGATTTTTTTTCTGTATGCGCAGCAGCGTCTTTTTCCCAGTTAGAAAACGAAGCACCCAGACGCCGGAAACGACCTGGCTGACAACCGTTGCGACTGCCGCCCCGCGCACGCCCATGCGAAATACAAACAGGAAAATAGGGTCTAATATTAGGTTGAGTACGGCGCCGATCAGCGTTGTCAACATGCCGACGCCCGGGAAACCCTGCGCGTTGATAAATCCATTCATTCCGGCGGAAAGCATGGAAAACGGAGTCCCCAGCAGATAAGCCTGCAGGTACTCGTCCGCGTACAGGTACGATGCGTCGCTTGCACCAAAAAGGTACAATATCGGCTTGCGCAGAAAGAAACAGAAGAAAAAGAGTATGACCGAAGCGCCAAGCAGCAGGGAACATACGTTTCCCATGATCTTTTCGGCCTGCGCATCTTCCTGGCGTCCCCTCGCAATTGAAAATAGAGGCGTTCCGCCAGTACCAAACAGGTTTGTAAACGCCGCGATTAGCGTAATGATCGGGAACGACAGCCCGACCCCGGTCAGGGCCATGTGGTTTGTCCCAGGCAGATGCCCGATATAGATGCGGTCTACGACGTTGTATAAAAGCTGTACCAGCTGGGCAAGGGTTAACGGGATTGCCTGGCGGACGATATTTTTGGATACATTTCCCTTTGAAAAATCGGTGGTCATACAAATGCCTTTCTTAAAACTTATTTTTATGCGGAAACTATGCTGCTTATTATTATATCATAGGAAGGCCGGAAAGGTAAGCAACCGCATGTAAATAACGAAAAACAGTGTTACCGTTTAGCATCTGGCTTCACTGTATTTGCAGTAAATGCAAAGTCCTAGGCTGAACTGTAACAGAACAGTTGACATCCGCCGCATATTTCGCTATGGTATAAGACAGCGGGGAGAAATGTATGAATAAAAGAAATTACCAAAAAGAACTGGAACAAATAATCCGCTGCCACACAGCGCATGGGCAGGTGTCGACGCTCCTGCTCCATAGCTGCTGTGCGCCGTGCAGCAGCTATGTATTGGAATATCTGACGCAGTATTTTAAAATTACGGTGCTGTATTACAATCCCAATATCTATCCGCCGCAGGAGTACCACCACAGGGTACGGGAACAACAGCGGTTTCTATCGCAGTTTCCGATGAAATACGCAGCCGGATTTATAGAAGGAAACTACGATACTGCGCGTTTTTATCAGATGGCGGACGGTATGGAAGAGCTGCCGGAAGGAGGTGCGCGGTGTTTCGCATGCTATGAGCTGCGCCTACGGGAGGCGGCGGAATATGCGAAGCGGCTGGGCCTGGATTACTTTACGACGACATTATCTATAAGCCCGATGAAAAATGCGCAGCAGTTAAATACGATCGGGGAACGTCTGGCGGAAGAATACGGGGTCGCCTACCTCGCCGCGGATTTTAAAAAGAAAAATGGTTATCTGCGGTCGATACAGCTGTCTAAGGAATATGGGATGTACCGGCAGGATTACTGCGGCTGCGTATTTTCTATGCGGGAGCGGGAGAAGCAGCGCGCCGCGGCTGCCGAAAAGGAAGAGCAGCCGCCGCACAGCCGGACACAACCATAAAGGAAGCTGCCGCGCAGACAGCGTAGCAGTCGCGCAATTGAACACAAGTATAAAGAAAGGATGAAGACTATGGCACAATTATGGGGCGGGCGGTTTACCAAAGAAACCGATCAGCTGGTTTATAATTTTAACGCGTCAATTTCATTTGACCGCAAACTGTACCGTCAGGATATCGAAGGAAGCATGGCGCATGTAGAAATGCTTGGTAGGCAGGGGATACTGACGGAGGAAGAAGCCGCGCAGATACAAACGGAGCTGAAACGGATACTCGCCCAGATCGAGGCGGGGGAGCTTGAAATTTCCGACTCATACGAAGACATCCATAGCTTTGTAGAAGCGACGCTGATCGAACGTCTCGGGGATACTGGCAAGAAACTGCACACCGGCAGAAGCCGCAACGACCAGGTGGCGCTGGATATGCGGATGTATGTCCGTATGGAGGTCGCGCAGACAGACGCATTGTTAAAGGAACTGCTGGAGACTATTTTACAGATTATGAAAGCGCATACGCGAACAATTATGCCCGGGTTTACCCATCTGCAAAAAGCGCAGCCGGTGACGCTAGCGCACCATATGGGTGCCTATTTTGAAATGTTTAAGCGGGACCGCTTGCGTATGCGGGATATTTATGAACGCATGAATTACTGCCCGCTGGGAAGCGGTGCGCTGGCGGGCACGACCTATCCGCTTGACCGGGAATTTACGGCGCGCCGGCTCGGATTTTACGGCCCGACATTAAACAGTATGGACGGCGTTTCCGACCGGGATTATGTGATTGAGTTTTTAGCGGCCTTGTCTACCATTATGATGCATTTAAGCCGTATATGTGAAGAAATCATTATCTGGAATTCCAACGAATACCAGTTTGTGGAGCTGGACGACGCCTACAGCACAGGCAGCAGCATTATGCCGCAAAAGAAAAACCCGGATATTGCCGAACTAGTCAGGGGGAAGGCCGGACGGGTGTACGGCGCACTGCTTTCCATTCTGACTACGATGAAAGGGCTGCCGTTAGCGTACAATAAGGATATGCAGGAAGATAAGGAGCTGACTTTTGACGCGATCGATACGGCAAAAGGCTGCCTGGCATTGTTTCGGGGGATGCTTGCCACAGCGGCCTTCCATACGGGCCGTATGCGCGAAAGCGCCGACCAGGGTTTTACAAACGCCACGGATGCAGCAGATTACCTAGTAAACCACGGCGTACCGTTTCGCGACGCGCATGGGATCATCGGAAAGCTGGTGTTATATTGCCTGGAAAAAGGCAAGGCGATCGGCGACTTGTCCATAGAGGAACTGCGGGCGGTCAGCCCGGTATTCGAAGCGGATATTTACGAGGCAGTTTCTATGGAGGCCTGCGTGGACAGGCGGCTCACGCTCGGCGCACCTGGCAGGGAAGCGATGGAGCGCGTAATCGCTGAGGAAGAAAAATATCTGGAACAAGACAAGGGGTTTCCGGAACGATGAAGGCGATAAACGGCATACGAGAGGAAAGAAGAAAGTAAAAAGAAAGTAAAAAGAAAGTAAGTAAAAAGAAAGTAAGTAAAAAGAAGGTAAGCAAAAATTTAAGAAGAAAAAAACGAGGAGACAGTTATGAGTGAGAAATTAAAAGTAGGTATTTTAGGCGCGACAGGCATGGTAGGGCAGCGGTTTATTTCGCTGCTGGAAGGGCACCCGTGGTTTGAAGTGACAACCGTCGCGGCAAGCCCGCGAAGCGCAGGGCAAACGTATGAGGCTGCGGCCGGCGCGCGGTGGAAAATGGATACGCCGATGCCTGAGGCGGTAAAAAATATTGTGGTAAAAAATGTAAACGAGATTGAACAGGTGGCGTCGGAGGTTGATTTTGTATTTTCCGCCGTAGATATGTCGAAAGAAGAGATCAAACAAATCGAGGAGGCATACGCCAAAACGGAAACGCCGGTTGTATCCAACAACAGTGCGCACCGCTGGACGCCGGACGTGCCGATGGTCGTGCCGGAAATCAACCCGCAGCATATGGACGTTATCCCGTTCCAGAAGAAACGTTTGGGCACGTCCCGGGGGTTTGTGGCGGTTAAGCCAAATTGCTCTATCCAGTCTTATTCGCCGGTATTGACTGCCTGGAGGGAATATGAACCGTACGAAGCGGTTGTATCTACGTACCAAGCTATCTCTGGTGCGGGGAAGACGTTCGCAGACTGGCCGGAAATGGAAGGCAATATTATCCCGTATATCGGCGGGGAAGAAGAGAAGTCGGAAAAAGAGCCTCTGCGTATCTGGGGGGAGATCAAAAACGGCGTGATTGTGCCGGCTGCAGGCCCAGTAATTACAAGCCAATGCATTCGCGTACCAGTACTAAACGGCCATACCGCTTCGGTATTTGTAAAATTTAGACAGCACCCGGAGAAAGAAGAGCTGGTGGAAAAGCTGGAGCGTTATAGCGGCCTGCCGCAGCAGTTGAACCTGCCGTCCGCGCCTAAGCAGTTTATCCGGTATATGAATGAGGACGACCGTCCGCAGATTACGTTAGACGTAGATTATGAGCACGGTATGGGGGTCAGCGTCGGACGCCTGCGCAAAGACCAGGTGTATGACTGGAAATTTATCGGCCTGTCCCATAATACGGTCCGCGGGGCCGCGGGCGGGGCGGTGTTGTGCGCGGAGCTGTTAAAAGCGCAGGGGTATATTACAAAGAAATAGCGATTGGGCAAGGGATGCAAAGCTAGGGCGCATCCCTTTTTGCTGGAAGAACATGCAACACCCTCTTGAAAAAAAAGTTAAAATGTGATATTATTTTTATACTTTTACGATTGTGATGTGTGGAATGATGTGGGGTTATAAAGTGTAGGAGAAGACTATGATAATACGACATACAGAATTAAAGAAAATGGAGCAGTTATACGCGGCGAACGGGAACCAGCTTGTTGTATTATATGGACGGGATGGCTGCGACAAAGAGAGCTTTATAAAAATGTTCTGCAAAGAGAAAAAATATTTTTATTATCGCGCGCGAAAAGCGTCCAAGCAGGAACAGTGCATACAGCTCGGCCATGAGATAGAAAAGCAGTATGGGCTGGGACTTGCCAAATACAGCTACACGGAATTTTTTAACCGTATCCGCAGCGGAAATGCCAGCAAACTGGTATTTATTATTGATGAGTTCCAGTACATTGCCAAACGCGATGAAGAATTTTTCAAAGCGGTTTTGAAGCTAAAAGCAAAAAAGCTGTATCCGGGCCCGGTCATGATCGTCTTGGCAAGCTCTTCGGTTGCCTGGGTGGAGCAGGAGATGGGCGCGCGGCTGGAAGACGGCATGAAAAAAATAGACGAGTCCGTCAAACTGAATGATTTGAAGTTTCTTGATATCGTTCGTTCTTTTCCGGAATATTCTGTCAGCGATTGTGTAAAAGCATATGGGATTTTGGGGGGCGTTTCCGCCAGTATGAATCGCTGGAATTCAAAAATAGATATCCGTACGAATATCTGTAAACATATTTTATCTCCAAATGGGTATTTATTCGCGGAGGCGGAGCGTTTTATCGGCAGCGAATTGCGCGAACTTGCGATTTACAATACGATTCTGGCGGCAATCGCAGCAGGATACCACAAGCTGAACGACCTATTTAATGTAACCGGATTTTCGCGGGCAAAAATCAGCGTATATATGAAAAACCTGGCGGCGTTTGAAGTCGTAGAGAAAGTAAATTCATTTGAGACCGGCGGCTGGGAAAACACCCAAAAAGGCATCTACCAGATACGCGCCAACTATGTAAACTTTTGGTTCCGGTTTATCTATCCGCATATGTCGGATTTATACATGATGGCCCCGGAGACATTTTATGACACCTATATTGAAAAAGATTTGGATGATTACATGAACCGGTATTTCGTACAGGTCTGCTTCGAATATCTGGAATTGCTGGATATGGTGGACAAGCTGCCGATCAAAATCCATAAATCCGGCACATGGGTTGGAAAAACGGGCAATATCGACATTATTGCCCAAGACAGTACGAGGAACAACCTGATCGGGCTGTGCAATTGGTCGGAACCGGAGCTGACATATGAAATGTGCGAAAAATTATTTGATACGATGAAAAAAGCAAAGTTAAAATCCGACTATTACTATCTGTTTTCTGCGAAAAATTTCGACCAGGAGCTGCTGGAGAAGTCCAAAGAAGATAAACGTCTGGTCTTGGTCGATATGACGCAGTTATAGATTTTAAATCATGAAGGAAAGCAATGGGCAGAGCAGTTCCAACAGATCAAAGCAATGGATTGTGAGTAAATTAAGGAAAGCAATAAAACAGAGCAATTAACATAGATCAATATAAAAACCTCAGGGCAGGCATTCTGAGGTTTTTATATGTCTGTAGGGAGTACCTATGTCGAAAGTGTTGTATATCGCTGAAAAACCTTCGGTGGCGCAGGAGTTTGCCAAAGCGCTTAAGATCAATATGAAAAAGCATAACGGATACCAGGAAGGGGAACAGGCGGTAGTTACTTGGTGCGTCGGCCACCTTGTCACAATGAGCTATCCGGAAGCATATGATGAAAAATACAAACGATGGAGCTTTGCCACGCTGCCGTTCCTTCCGCAGGATTTCAAATATGAGGTTATCCAAAGCGCCGCGGGGCAGTATAAAATCGTGGCTTCTTTATTAAAGCGTCCGGACATTGATACGATTTATGTCTGCACCGACTCGGGGCGCGAGGGCGAGTACATTTACCGGCTGGTCGAGCAGCAGGCGGGCGTGCGCGGCAAAACGCGCAAGCGGGTCTGGATTGATTCCCAGACGGAAGACGAGATTTTGCGCGGCATCCGGGAAGCCAGGGATTTGTCGGAATACGACAACCTGGCTGCCAGCGCGTATTTGCGGGCGAAGGAAGATTATTTGATGGGGATTAATTTTTCCAGGCTTTTGACATTAAAATACGGGAATACGGTCGCAAATTATTTAAATGAAAAACGGGCGGTCATTTCGGTCGGCCGGGTTATGACATGCGTGCTCGGCATGGTCGTGCGCAGGGAGCGGGAAATACGGGAGTTTGTCAAGACGCCGTTTTATCGGGTACTTGCGCAGGTCAAACTGGACAACTGCCAGCTGGAAACAGAGTGGCGGGCGGTGGAAGGCTCCGCGTATTTTGCGTCTCCGAAGCTGTATAAAGAAAACGGATTCCGCAAAAAGGAAGACGCTGTGGAATTCCTCTCGCAATTGCAGGCAGACCCGCCGGTTATGGCGCACGTGCTGTCAGCGGAAAAAAAGAGGGAAAATAAATGCGCGCCGCTGTTGTTCAACCTGGCGGAGCTGCAAAATACATGCTCCAAATTTTTTAAGCTCAGCCCGGACCGGACGCTTGCCATTGTCCAGCAGCTATATGAAAAGAAGCTGGTTACTTATCCAAGGACGGACGCCAGGGTGCTTTCCAGCGCCGTAGCAAAGGAAATCCATAAAAATATAAGCGGTTTGAAAAAAATTCCCGGGGTCTGCGCATTTGCGGAAACGATCCTGCAAAACCAATCGTACAAAAAAATTGCGAAGACCCGTTATACGAATGACGGCCAGATTACCGACCATTACGCGATCATTCCGACCGGGCAGGGGATCGGCGCGCTAAAAGCGCTGGACGCCACTTCCGTCAAGGTATATGAGACGATTGTCCGCCGCTTTCTGGCTGTATTTTACCCGCCCGCGGTGTATATCAAACACAATGTTATTTTTCAAATCAAACAGGAAAAATTTTTTGCTGGGGTAAAGGTGTTAAAAGAACAGGGCTATCTTGCGGTTATGGACTACTCATTTTTCCAGAAGGTAGAAAAGCAGGAAACGTCGGACAATAGCGCGCTGTTTTCGGCCGTTTCCGCGTTAAAAAAAGGGACGATATGCGAAACGGCAGGCTTTGAGATCAAAGAAGGCGAAACATCCCCGCCCAAGCGCTATAATTCCGGCTCTATGATCTTGGCGATGGAAAACGCGGGGCAGCTGATTGAAGACGAGGAACTGCGCGCGACAATCAAAGGAAGCGGCATCGGCACAAGCGCCACCCGGGCCGAAATACTGGCAAAGCTGGTCAGAAACCAGTATCTGGCGTTAAATAAAAAGACGCAGGCGATCACGCCGACGCTGCTCGGGGAAATGATCTTCGACGTCGTAAACGCATCGATTCGTTCTCTGTTAAACCCTGAACTGACCGCAAGCTGGGAAAAAGGGCTGACTTACGTGGCGCAAGGCACGATTACGTCCGAAGAGTACATGGGAAAACTGGAACATTTTATCAAAAGCCGAACAAGCGGCGTGCTGAACCTGAAAAACCAATATGAGCTAAAAAGCGCGTTTGACCAGGCAAATGCATATTATAAAAAATTACAGCCGGAGGCAGGAAACAAACGCAAAGCCAGGCAGTCTAAACAGGCGAAAACATAAATGCACATAAAACTTGCGGTCAAAAACAAAAAACGGACGCAAAGCCGGGCAGTCTAAACAGGCGAAAACATAAATGCACATAAAACGTGCAGTCAAAAACAAAAAATGGACGCAAAGCCGGGCAAATCAATATTTGAAACAGTTAATTAGGGAGGAAAAAATGGAACAGTGTAAAATTAGCAATTTATTTCATTTGGATGAAACAATCGCAAAGGATCTGTTTGCAGATGTCACATACCCATGGGAAGTACTGCCAAAGATTGGCGCTTTTATCCGAGAGCTGGGAAAAGGCTTAGACAGCAGTATTTTTGAACAGCGCGGGGAAGACGTCTGGGTCGCTAAGTCTGCGGATATAGCGCCTACGGCGTGTTTAAACGGCCCGCTGATTGTCGATGAGCATGCGCAGATCCGCCATTGTGCGTTTATCCGCGGCAACGCCATTGTCGGAAACGGAGCGACTGTCGGCAATTCCACGGAACTAAAAAATGTAATCCTGTTTAACGGCGTGCAGGTACCGCATTACAATTATGTTGGGGATTCTATCCTTGGGTATAAGTCGCATATGGGGGCCGGTTCTATTACGTCGAACGTCAAATCGGATAAGACGCTGGTAGTAGTAAAAAGCGCAAACGAGGAAATTGCTACCGGGCTGAAGAAGTTCGGCGCGATGCTTGGCGATTTTGTAGAAGTCGGCTGCAATTCCGTATTAAACCCGGGCACGGTCATTGGCAGAAATACAAATATTTATCCGCTGTCAATGGTGAGGGGCGTCGTAGCGCCAAACTCGATTTATAAAAACAAGAATGAAATTGTGGGGAACTGGAACAGTTTTTAAGTTTTGTGTTACCCGGACGCTGGAACCAGGCCGCAAGCCCTCTCGGATGTTCCAGCTTCGGGAT
>CASUON010000061.1 GCA_949457475.1 uncultured Lachnospiraceae bacterium | reverse complement strand
GCTGCTCTGCATGCATGCGCTAGCGCCTTTTGGCCGTTGGCCATACGCGCCTTCTCCTTGATCTCGGCTGCTCTGCATGCATGCGCTAGCGCCTTTTGGCCGTTGGCCATACGCGCCTTCTTTCGGCCGCCCGCCGCCCTGTACGCCTATAGCCCCCTCCCGGGCGGGCACAATTGTATGAAGTCTGCGCGCCGCTACAAAAGCAAGGAGTAAAAACGCCGCCATCGACGGCAGCGTCGTTTCCATGTCGAAATTCCCTGGCTGCCCGGCGAGCAACGGACTGCCACCCGAGAGGGTATAGGTAAAGACAGCCGGAAACGCCTGCTCCGTATCGATATGCAGGATGTGCGAGTTGTTGCATAAAATCTCATACATCGCATGGATGACAGCCGAGGGCCATACCGACCCAGCCGCACAAGCCACCAAAGACAGTGCCGCGCCTATCAAAAACCGGGCTGCAAATTTCAGGCATAGCCATTTCCAGCTGCAAGATAAGAGGAAACAGCAATCTGTTTCATTTGCCATAAATAAAAAAGCATCGGATACCACCGATACTGACGCGTATAAAAAGGCGCAAAGAAACACACGCCCCTTCCGGCCGCATATGTTCGCAAGGGCGCCCGTTAGAAAAAAACCCCAAAAAAGCAGGCCGCAGCAGACAGCCTGGCGCACGCCCTGGCAGATATCCGTCCATACCGCCGTTATCTGCCCGGATAGCGCCAGCGCGCCGTTTTCCAGCTCTCCTTCTGTAAACGCCAGAAAAAAAAGGTCGACAGCAACCGGCAGGCCAACCGCAGCTTTGTACCAAAACAAGGCTTGTGCCGGTTTTTGAAAGCACAATTTGAAAACCGGCCGTTTTAATATATATCTTGCGTAAAAATTAACAGCTAAATATACACTTAGCATATCCAGGCAGACGCGCAGCGTATTCGCGCCGTTTTCCTGCCGGTATATTCCAAACGCCAGGCGGCGCGTCGTATCACGGAAGGCATCCGTGAAGAAATAAATCACAGCGACTGCGGACATATGCAGCAATACGGCCCGTATTGCACGGCTCTTACTTTCCAAGGCGGTACCCCTTCCCCCATATATTCTCAATTAATTTCGGTTTTTGCGCATCCTGCTCAATCTTTTTGCGCAGCCTGCGTATATGCACCATCACCGTATTTGCGGATGTATAAACAAACGGTTCGCCCCATACGCTTTCATATAAGTTCTGTACGGAAAAAATTTTCTGCGGATGCTTCATCAAAAGCAGCAAAATACCGTATTCCATTTCCGTAAGGGCTATCTGCGCCCCATGCAAAAAGACCTCGTTATACTTCGTATGAATCCGGATGGCCCCCCGCTCAATCCATTCTGGGAACGGCTGCTCTTTTGCCGCCTCCGCCTTATCGTATACGTTGCGCCTGCGCAAAAGCGCCCTTACCCGGGCGAGCAGCTCCGCATAAGAAAACGGCTTTACCAGGTAATCATCTCCCCCAACGGTAAGGCCGAGCAATTTATCCGATTCCTGCCCTTTCGCAGTCAGAAACAGTACCGGTACTTTGGAACGTCTGCGTATTTCCTCGCAGGTTCTGATTCCGGATATGCCGGGCATCATAATATCCAAAATTACAAGCCCGGTTGTATCCGAAAGTTTTTCCAGGCCCGCAAAACCGTTTTCTGCTTCGTCGACCAAAAAACCGTCCCCTTCTAGCAGAATACGCACGCCTTCCCGGATATCCGCGTCATCTTCTATAATCAGTATATTCCCCTGCTCCATTGCATTCCCTTTCTCTGCCTGCGAAAAGGCAACGGCTGTTTCCCGTTGCCCACCCGTGCGTGCTTTCCGGCCTTATTTTTTCGTCAAGTGCTTCGCACTGACATACGCGGTAACCCCCACAAAACGGATTTTCGCCCAGCGGTTTTCTTTCTCGCCTTCCATGGAAAACACTTTAACCTGCATCCCGCGCGTCAATGAGCCGATGGAGCTGTACTGCGTGCCAGGGCCACTACGTACCTGCAAAACATCCGAAGTCACATAGTATTTTTTCGCGGCGTGCCTGGTTGTCCTTCCTGACGCCGCGGCGATAATGACCGGTTCCCCGGCCGCGGAAAACTGAGCCACCGGCGCGGCAAGCAATATTGCGGCCGCCATTAGTTTTAGTGCTGTTTTTTTCATAATCCCTATCCCCTCCATTAACACAATTATAAATACTATGATTATAAATGCAATAGCCTTAAATGCAATAGCTGCAAACACAATAGCTGTAAATGCAATAGCTATAAATGCAATAGCTGTATATACAACCGATGTAAATGCAATAGCTATAGATTTTATAACTACAAAACTGCTTTTGCTGCTCTATGGGATAAAGATAAGGCAAATATCTTACAAAACGGCTTACCAATTTCTTAACTTTTCTTAACTTTGTATCGAGTTCCTGCCCCTGTCCAAATTTCTGCTCCTTTCCAGAAATTTTAGGATTACACAGGCGTTCCTACTTCGATTAGATTACCGTCTAAATCGTAAAAACGGATTATTTTCTGCCCCCAGCTATGTGCCATAAGACGGTTGACATATTGAATGGAAGGATATAAGGTTTCCAGTTTTTCACAAAACACTTCTATGTCCCGCTCCTCAAAATACAGTTCGCAAGAATTGTTTTTTGCGATCACACCTTTTCCCAGAAATTTTTTCCAGATTCCTTCTTCTTGAAGCACAAGCCCTTCTGTTAAAATCAGGTTGCCGTCATTATCAAGCACCGTATCAAGCCCAAATAAGTCGTGGTAAAATTGCTTTGCTTTCTCAATATCTTTTACAACAATCAAAATATTTTTTAATTTCATTGCCAATCCCCCTCGAATCTGATAAATTGTCCCTCCACTACTATTGGCTGCGGGTTAAATGATTTCAGATTTATTCCTTGATAAACGCTTTATCTGCCTATGTTAACCTCCATGTTAACCCCCTTCTACTCATCCGCTTAATCCCGAAACTCACTCTTTGGGATTTCCAGCCGCAGCAGTAGCAGCAGCCCGCGGACGCACAATTCCATGCACATCGCAAACCATGCCCCCGGCAGGCCCCAGCGCCCGGCAAGCAGCACGGACAGCGTCAGGCGCACGCCCCAGATGCTCACCAAGTTCAAGATGCAAGGAACCAGCGTATCCCCGGCGCCACGTAGCGCCCCGGACGCCACAATAGAAGCCGCAAAAAACGGTTCGGCAAACAGCTCAATCCGCAGCACCCTAGCCGCCAGCTGCTGCACCTGCAAATCTGGCGTCAGCAACGCAAATACCATCGGGCATAGGAAATACATCGCAGCCCCGGCGGCGCTCATCACCGCGCATCCTAACAGCACCGACCAGTCCGCAAAGCTTTTGGCCATCCGCCCGCGCCCGGCGCCGATGCACTGCCCAACGAGCGCGGACGCCGCCGCTGCAATACCATATCCTGGCATATAGCAGATGCTTTCCGCCGTAACCGCAATCGAATTTGCCGCTATGGCGGCTGTTCCAAGCGGGGCGATAATTTTGGTCGACGCAATCATCGCCCCGCAGACTGCCAAGTGCTCAAACGCCATCGGAAGGCCGATGCGTACCATCCGCGCTAGGAGCACGCGGTCGCACGGGCACGGCTCTTTTGCGCCAAGCCGCAGCAGCGGGGAGCGCACGCAGACGGCATACAGCATGGCCACACAGACGACAACTACCGCAAGCGCGGTGCCAATGGCAGCGCCGGGCACCCCGAACCAGCGGATAAACAGCAGGTTGAACAGCACGTCCAGGCCGCACATAGCTGCATCCAGCACCGCCGGCGTACGCATATTGCCGCTGCTTTGCAGCATCGCCCCTGCCAGGTGGCTTAATTGCAGCGCCGGGAGCGAGAGCGCATAAATGAAAAAATAGGCGGACGCGTTTTTTTGAATGTTTTCTTCCGCCCCAAGCCATACAGGCAGTCTAGCGCTTACGGAAATGCCCGCGAGCATCAGTGCCCCGGAAAAGCACAGCGCCGTTACGATCCCGTGCTTTAATACTCTCCTGGCATCCGCGTACTGCCCGGCCCCGACCTTTTGCGCCGCCTGCACAGAAAACCCTGCAGAAACCGCGCTGCACAGGCCGCTTAGCAGCCACGTACTTGTAGATACCACGCCGATCGCCGCCGAAGCGCCCGCCCCAAGGCTCCCCACCATTGCGGTATCAATATACTGCATCATAATCGATGTAAGCTGCGCCAAAATCGCTGGGACGCTCAGCGTCCAGACGACCGAAAGCTTCTGTTTCCATCCCGGTATCTGACCCTGCCGGATGATATCCGCAAGCATTTCTTCCTGCGATGCATGCGCATGTCTTCTCCCCATAGCCTCTCCCCCTCCATAGCTGTTCTTCCCGCTTTTGCTGCGGGGTCGCGTTCGGATAAATCGGTCTCACTCGCACGCCTTCTGCGTCCAGCCGGCAGCCGAACTCTTGCCTTCCTTTCCTGCGGAATCACAATTCAGATAAATAGCTCTCACTCGCACGCCTTCTGCGTCCAGCCAGCAGCCGACCCTTATCCTCCCTACTGCGGGATCGCGTTCGGATAAATCTGTTCCATTCGGCGGTCGTCAAAGCGTTCGTCCATCAGCCGCTCCCACCCGCTTGCCGCCTCCTGCCCGTTTGCGCGCGTATCGTAGCGGATCAGCGCCATCACCGATACGGAAATGTTCAAGGCCATAAAGGCAAGGCAGACGCCTGTCAACGCCGGCCCAGTCTTTTTCAATACCGCATCGACCAGCCTGGATATTTTCGGATACAGGCCCTTGATCCAAACGACCGCCGCCACGCCCCAGAAAAAACAGTACAGCAGGTTAATCCGTCCTCCCAGGTTAAACGACATAGCGCTGTAATCCCAGAATACCTTTCCAAATACAATTTCTGTAAATACGCTGCATATGTATTCGTAGGCGCCGCCCAAGAATACACCTACCCAGAAAATATGGTTGTCCGGCTTATCCCGGTCCTTGTAAAGCAGCGCCGTCACAAGCGCGATTGCAAGCCCCCATACGACGCTAAACGGGCCCCATACCAGGCTGCTGCGGCTCATCCATTCGCCCGCGGTAATCCGGCAAAAAATGGTTTCGGTCAAATCCCCTAAGAGCGAGCCGATGCAAAACAGCCAGAATAATTGCACAAAGCCGCATGCCTGCGCATCTATGCCGCGGTCTTTTTCTTCTTCCTGCACCGTAGACGGATAAGACTTCCCGATACGCCCTTCAATACGCCCGCATATTTTTTGCGCAAGCTGGTACGTCCACATTTGCAGCCTATGGTTCCATTCAAACAGGCGTGGAAGCTTTTCTTCCATATGGTAGACCGACATCAGCGAACCTGCAATGTCGATAAACCCTACCGCCGTAAGAAACCAGACGGAGGCCCTGGCGGCAATTTCTGGCAGCATATGGTACAGGCCTATTAGGACGCCGTTTGCACAGCGGACTGCGAAAAACCCGGCCAGCCCCCACAACAGCGAATATTGCAGGCAGATATAGCCGTCAAAGTTCCATCGTTTAGCGGAATAGTCCCACCATTTTTTCTGCTTCATCCGCTCAAGCAGCTTTCCGGCATACCACTCTACCGCGGTCGCCACCGCCATGCTGCCTAGAAACAGGAAAAACGGCTCTTCTTTTAGCTCCTGGAAAAATACGGTTAATAAAACGCCTGTAAATCCGTATATAAAACAAAACGGCCCAGATGCAAACCCCCGGTTGCGGAAATCTTTTTCTTTTACCGTCGCTACGGATGTTTCTGCCAGCCATGCAAAAAAAGAATACGCAAAATAGAGCATGGCGGCATCGTAAAATGTGTAATTCATCCTATCGTGCCCCTTTCCCATACACGCATGCATTTTTATGCACACATGTATATTTATCTGGTGTATCGAAAAAATATCATACACCATACAGCGGCTGTATAGTCAATAGCTTCTGCTTCTACTTGTGCTTTTCCGTTCTCCTTCCCTGGAATCTTTTATATGGTGTCCTTATTTTTCTTTTCTGCCTTTTCTATTGACGAATTTGATGCGTTTTCCTTCGTTGCGAATTTCATTTTTCCACATGCCCCCGGAGCGCCTGCGCAAACGGCATGTTCCGCCCGACCGCCTGGCGGCCCATAAATTCGTGGTAAGTCCTATCGTTTTCCACACGGACTTCTTCCTCCAGCTCCCTAGCGGAAACCAGCCGGCAGCCCTGCCCGCGTATAATGATCTGTTCCAGCCCGTCCGAAGTCGCCACTGCCACATCGTATTTTTTACTGTTTTCATGCGCAAAGCGTTCGATATACTGGTCGGCCGTTTCTGCTTCTTTTGTAAACACTACGTGGATATTGTGGTAATCATAGTATTCCGTTTCGTGGCCTTCCACGCGGTAGGCGTCAAAGACGACGATCAGCTCGTATTTTTTTAACGCCTGGTAATTGCACATAATGTCAAGCAGGCGCCCTCTCGCCCCGTCGATATTGTCGGCTGCCAGCGCGCTTAGTTCTTTCCATGCAAAGATGATATTATAGCCGTCTACGAGGAAATATTCTTTGCGCCTCCCAGCCCTGGCTAAGCTTGCGGCGTTATTTCCCCGGTACGCGCTGGCGCCTTCCACGCCGCCTAGCCCCGCTTGGACATCCTGTTCGTACTTCGGCTGCGGCGGCCTGCGGCCCGTACTTGCCGCGCTATAGTCTCTCGTTTTGCGGCGCACGCCGTTTTTGCGCGGCGTGGATTTATCCCGCCGGTTTGCCTGCAGTCCGGATAGAATCTGTTCGACTTCATCGTTCCCAATCGAACCGCTTACCGTAGAGGCGTGTTTTTGCAGCTTTGCCGCCTCCTCCAAAAGTGCGGCCTCTTCTGACTTTGGGAGCGCAAGCGGGCTGTCCAGGTGCATATAGTCTTTGACTTCATACCACTCTACGATAAACCCTGCCCCGTGCGCGCAAAAAACAGACGCGGAAGGGTTCTCCAGGTCGCCGTCCGGGTCATATTGCTTTTCAGCCAGCACTTGCGGCGTATTATGGCATGGCGCATAGCCTTTTAGGGTGCACTGCAGCCGCCCCATCCCTTTGGTATATTCCGTCACCTGCTTTTGGTAGCCTCGCATCGTCACTACCGGCGCGCTCCCAGTCAGCACCGCCGTCCCCTGTTCTACCATCGGCGGCTCCATGCGCCCGTGCATCGCTTCGATATCGGTCATTGCCCGGCCGGTCATTGCCTCCGGCAATTCCAGCCGGAAATCATAATAAGGCTCTAACAGCACAGATTGCGCCTGCATCAGCCCCTGGCGCACGGCGCGGTAAGTCGCCTGGCGAAAGTCGCCCCCTTCGGTATGCTTGATATGGGCGCGCCCGGTCAGCAGCGTAATTTTCATATCGGTAAGCGCAGAACCGGTCAGTACGCCTTTATGCTCCTTTTCTTCCAGATGGGTCAGCACAAGGCGCTGCCAGTTGCGGTCTAGGATATCCTCGCTACAGTCTGAAGCAAACGCCATGCCGCTGCCTTCCTCCCCTGGCTCCAGCAGCAGGTGCACTTCCGCATAATGGCGTAGCGGCTCAAAATGCCCGACCCCTTCTACCCGGTCTGTAATCGTTTCTTTGTATACAATATTGCCTGTCCCAAACGACACATCGACGGCAAACCGCTCGCGGATCATATCCGTTAAAACCTCAATCTGTACTTCCCCCATCAGCTGCGCCTGGATTTCTTGCAGCTGCGCGTCCCATACAATATGAAGCTGCGGTTCTTCCTCTTCGATCTGCCGCAATTTCGGCAGCAGCGCGGCCGGGTCGCAGCCTTGCGGCAATAAGACCCGGTAAGTCAGCACCGGCTCTAACACCGGCAGCGCGGAATCCGGCTCTACACCATAGCCTTCGCCCGGTTTTGTATCGTTTGGCCCAGTCACTGCGCAGATAGCGCCGGCCCTTGCTTCATTGACTGCCTCAAAACGCGCGCCGGAATAAATACGAATCTGGTTTATTTTTTCTGCCTGGTCCCGTTTTTCCAATAAATCCTTTACTTTTAAGCTGCCGCCAGTAATTTTTAGATACGTCAGGCGGTTCCCCTGCTCGTCCCTTGCGATCTTAAATACTTTCGCCCCAAACGTATCCGGGTACTGCAAGACCTGCATATAATTTCCAAGGCCATCGAGAAACTGTTCCACACCTTGCAGCTTCAGCGCGGATCCAAAGTAGCAGGGGAACACCTCCCTTGCGCGGATCATCCGGCGGATGCACGCCGTATCTACCGTCCCCTGCTCCAGGTACTGCTCCATCGCTTCTTCGGAACACATTGCCAAACAGTCCCAAAACGCCTCGTCCGCCGGCCCGGAAAAATCCACACAGTTATCGTCCAGGCGCCGTTTCACGGCGGATAGCAGCTCCTCTTTATCCGTCCCGCGCTGATCCATTTTATTGATAAATAAAAAAACCGGTATCCGGTAGCGCCGCAGCAGCCTCCAAAGCGTCTGCGTATGCCCCTGCACGCCGTCCGCGCCGCTTACGATTAAAACCGCGTAATCCAGCACCTGCAACGTGCGCTCCATTTCCGCGGAAAAGTCCACATGCCCCGGCGTATCGAGCAGCGTCACCTTCCTTTCCTTCCACTGCAAAACCGCCTGTTTGGAAAAAATCGTGATCCCCCTGGCGCGTTCCAGTTCGTACGTATCCAAAAAGGCGTCTTTTTTATCTACCCGGCCCAGGGTGCGGATGCTGCCGGCCGTATAAAGCAGCGCCTCAGAAAGCGTCGTTTTTCCGGCGTCCACATGGGCGAGAAGCCCTACGCATATATGTTCAGATGCTATTGTTGTTTGTTTTGGTTCTACTTTCTGTTCTTTTTTTGTCCCTTTTTCTTGTGCCTGTCTGCCCATAAACGATAATCCTCTCGTAAAATATATGTTATCCAGTATAACACAAGAGAGGATGCTCGTCGAGAGTGATAAAAATTCCCGCAATCTATAAAATGCGCTCGCAATTCACCATTCCGCCTGCCGGCAATATACTATATATAAATAAAAAAATAGATCCTATGGATCTACAGGAGTTTTTTATGAATCGAATCAGACGGATGCTCCCACTGTTTCTTATCCTAGCGCTTGCCATCCCCTTTTTGTCCGGCTGCGGGAGCCGGCAGGCCGATCGCCCGGCGCTTGCCAAAGTCACGTTAAACGAAGTCGCCCACTCGATCTTCTATGCGCCGATGTACGTAGCAATCGAGCAGGGATACTTTGCCGAAGAAGGCATTGACCTGGAACTGGTCACCGGATTTGGAGCGGATAAAGTAATGGCCGCCGTACTGTCTGGAGATGCGGATATCGGTTTCATGGGGCCGGAGACAACGGTATACACTTATAATGAAGGGACGGACGACGCAGTGGTAAACTTTGCGCAGCTGACACAGCGCGCCGGGAACTTTATTGTGGCGCGTGAAAAGAAGAAAAATTTCCGACTTTCTGACCTAAAAAGCACGGATGTGCTAGGCGGGCGGGCCGGCGGCATGCCGGAAATGGTATTTGAATACGTGTTAAAGCAAAACGGCATTGACCCATCCGAAATAAACATCGACCAGGGCATCGACTTTGGCTCCACGGCAGCCGCTTTTTCCGGCGGCAAAGGCGACTATACCGTAGAATTTGAACCGTCCGCAACCGCATTGGAAGAATCCGGCGACGGCTTTGTCGTATGTTCGATCGGCGTAGAATCCGGCTACGTGCCGTATACCGCCTTCAGTGCAAAGCAAAGCTACCTGGACGCCCATAAAGAGCTGGTGCAGTCCTTTACCGACGCGCTGCAAAAAGGGATGGAATACACCGCCTCCCACACTTCCGCCGAAATCGCAAAAACGATCCAGCCGCAGTTTTCCGAAACCTCGCTGGATACGCTTACTACCATTGTAGAACGCTACCACAAGCAGGATACCTGGAAAAAAGACCTCGTATTTTCCAGCGACAGTTTCCGCCTGCTGCTTGATATCCTCGAGGACGCGGGCGTCATTACCAGCCGGCCGGCGTACGACGCGCTTGTAACGGATGAATTTTCATAGATTTTCATAAGTTAAGACAATTTCCACTGCATAATAAACCGCTGCGCCGTCCCTGGCGCAGCAAGTTTACAATGCAACGGAATCTGCTTTTATTCTAATTTCTTCTACCAGCTGATAGACTGTTGTACATGGAAACATTTTAGACGGAATCGTTTTCCCTTCACGCACACATTGCTCATACTTCTGCTTTGCAATCAACAATGCTTTTTCTTCGTTTCCTGTCCTGCAAATTTTTTCGTACAATCCAGTATCTGATTTTGAATATTTCTTGCCTGTTTTCTTCTGAAATATTTTTTGAAACTCACTACAACATGCCCACGATTCCATAATGGACGGCATTGTACCATAATAAGCGCAGAGCCAGATTTCAAAACACGGATTTGACCATCCCACCATGATCCCATACTTTCCAGCTTCTTTTATCATCCCATCAAATTCTTTTACCTCATCCCTGTCAAAAACAATCCAGGGCATACGGTATTGTGCGTCATAGGAAGTCAATGCAAGGCATTTGTCAATAAGTTCCCTTGTTCTTGTTTCTACCACCTTGATTACCAGTTTATGCTGAATTCCTCTAGGAAGGCATTTTTTTAATCCCTGAAAATAACATCTTTCTGTAGCCTCCGTATCGGTAACAATCAAATAATACCCCAGTTCTGGAATTTTTTCAGGAGAACGCTGCCCTCTTGGCTTTCGGTTCCCGGTCCTATCTTTTCTTGCCATTCTATTCAGCCCTCCTTACGCAAAATATCCATATTTTTTAAGGAAGGGATCGCACCATATTTTCCAAGCAGGTATTTCTTTTCATACCCTCCATCCCCACAAATTTCAGAATCCGGTTCTTCGATAAAATCAGCCAGTGAATATAGATTTGATATTCCCTGCCCGTCTTTTTCCGTAAACCATACCTCATCCCTGCGTAAAATCTGATTGGACAATTGCCATGTGTCGTGTGTCGTAAAAATCAACTGCGCATGCCTAGTATTAATTTGTGGATTTAAAAACATAAGTAAAAAATTTCGAACTAGCAACGGATGCAAACGGGCATTTAACTCATCAACAAAAAACACACTTCCTTTTTGCAGTACATTTTGTAAGTCCGGATACAGGGCGAACATTTTGCGTGTGCCTGCAGATTCCATCCCCAGCGGAATAGCCACAAATGCATCTGCATCTATTTTTTTATGCAAGGAGTTGATTTTATATGTTTTTTCTTCCTGCCCCGTGCCGTCGGGGTTCTCTTCGATCGCAAATGCCTTAATATGCTCGTCAAAAGATGCAAAATATGAAATCACATTTTTTTGTACCCTATCGTCTTCCACGAATCCTTTTGGCAAACGGCGCGACAAATATGCATTTGTAAACCAGTCTCCAAAATCTGTAAACTCATTCGCCAAAAACCATTCGCGGACATCCTTACATATTTTTACCTTTAATTTTGCTCCAAGCGAGACGACCAAAACCTGTTTCTCCAATGCCACCTGGATATTTTCCCTGCTGCTTTGCGCAAGTCCAGATAAATCCAGCGTATTATCCTCAATTGAACGATAGAAAACGGGCGTAGCATAATCCGCTGTTTTTTCCCTTATATTCAGCCATTCTTCCGTCACCCTACGCCGGTCCACGCAAAACCCATAATTGTATGTTGTTTCTTGTGGATCGCCAGGCATTGTAAAATAAACTTCAAAACTGGATTCTGCGTTACTAGAAACACTGTCGAACAAAAATGGATCCGGCATATATTTCGTTTCCTGCTCTTCTTCGTCCCCATATTTAAACGATTCGGCCACATAAACCGCCATAAATTCAAAAGCGGCATAGATATTGGATTTGCCGCTGGCATTAGCGCCATAGATAGCTGCCACAGGCAAAATCCTGTCATTTCCTTCCGAAACTACCTGCTCTGGGAATTCATCCAGTTTTGCCGCCGACAAATCTAAAGTGGCTTCATCCCGAAAAGATTTAAAATTTTTAAAATTAAACTGTATTAACATGCTTACTCCCTATATGACGAACCACTACTGCTCACGCACATTTTTCATCAGCTGCAGCCCCAAGATCACAATTCCGCCAATCAGAAAGAACAACAGGCGAAATGTCTGGAACGTCATTGCCGGCTGCGGCGTATCCAGCGTTTCCGGCCCTTTTATAACAGCGTAAATGGAGCCTGCCATCAGCCCGATGATTAAATAGATCGTCTGCGCACGGTAGCGCTCCAGCGCTTTTCGGATCAGTTTGACCACGCTAAATACCCCGACTAATATGCCGCATCCAAATATAAATACAGTCGGAAACGCTTCCAGGTTAAAATGCAGGATATCTTTGATCGCGGTAATAACCGGCAGGTAAAGGCCCATAATCAAAAGCAGCGTAGAGCCGGAAATCCCCGGCAGCACCATTGCGGAAATCGCGATCATGCCTGCAAAGAAAACATATATCCCAAGGCGTATATCCAGATGCTCCAGGTTCATGCTCGCGCCGCCGGAAACCGGGTTGAAATACGTAATCGCGCATACAACCGCTACTCCAACCGGGAGAAATAAGATCCCGCCCAGCTTTGACAAAAGCGCCTCTTTCTCTTCTTTGACAACGATCGGGATTGCAAAAATAATAAATCCGATAAATAAAGAACTGATCGCGTAAATATTGGATTCAAATACGCGGGTCAGTACCAACACCGCCAATACCATCCCGCACACCCAGCCGACGCCAAGCTTGACTAAAAACAGCAGCGCCTCCTTTTTCTGTTCCAGGCGGCCCCGCAGCAGATCGTCGATCGAGCCGATAAACTGGTCATAAAAGCCGAGCAGGAACGCGATCGTCCCGCCAGATACGCCCGGCACGCTGTCTGCAAGCGCCATACAAAACCCTCGGATAAACTGTATTACATACATAGACCGTCAAACCTCGCTTCTATTCTTCCTATATACTATCATCTATTATCATTTGCTATCGATATATAGCCGCGCAAAAAGTCAAGCAGCTCATCCATTTCATCATCCGTGCCAATCGTGATACGCAAAAACTGGTCGATGCGCGGCTTTTTAAAATAGCGTACATAGATATTTGCTTTTTTTAAGTCTTCAAACAAGCGCTCCGCCTGCAGTTTCGGATGGGTCACAAACAAGAAGTTGCTCTGGCTGTCGCCGCACACGAACCCAAGCGCGCGCAGCTCCTGTTTGACGCGCTCCCTTGTCTGAATAATTTTATGAACCGTCTCCCTAAAATATGCTTCGTCCTCAACAGCCGCCACGCCTAGCGCTAAAGCCGGCTGGCTCATCGTATAAGAGTTAAAGGAATATTTGACATCGTTTAAATACCGGATGGCGTCTTTGCCGCCAAACGCATAGCCAATACGCATGCCCGCCATGGAACGGGACTTGGAAAGCGTCTGTACGATCAGCAAGTTTTCGTATTTGTCCAATAGGGGCAGCGCGGATTCCCCGCCAAAATCAATGTAAGCTTCGTCTACAATAACGATGACGTCTTGGTTATGCCGCAAAATGTCTTCGACTACGTCTAACCCTTCCGCCTCCCCAGTAGGCGCGTTTGGGTTTGCCAGCACAATGCCGCCATTTTCCCTATAATAGTCTTCTTTGCATATCCGAAACCGTTCGTCCAGCGGGACGGTCTGGTATGGAATCCGGAATACTTCCGCCCACACGTCGTAAAAGGAATACGTAATATCCGCAAACAGGACCGGCTTGCCGGAATTAAAAAAAGTCAAAAACGCCATCGCCAGCACATCGTCTGACCCAACGCCGGTAAACACCTGCTCCGGCTCCACTTTATAACGCTTTGCCAGCGCGTCCACCAGGCTTTTCGCCGCCGGGTCCGGGTACATCCGAAGCTTGTCCGCATCAAACGTATATAGGCTTTCCGTAACGGCCGGCGACGGCGGGTACGGGTTTTCGTTCGTATTCAGCTTAATCATATGCGGCTGGTTGGGCTGCTCCCCTGGTACGTACGGGACAACCTTTCTTATATTAGACTCCCATGGTCTCATCTTTTCTATGCCTTCTTTCTGATGAAAATTAAAAACCTATAATTAGTTGCAGCAAAATGCACACAACCCAAAAATATCCGGGAAACGGATACGCTACCTACTTTACTATATTTTCCCAGAAATGTAAAGTAACAGGATCGGCATATTTCATTCTTCCTACTGTTTCCGTTACTTTTCACTGGGTGGGGATATGCAGAATATACCAGAATATACTATAAAAAGAAAAATAATAGGT
>CASUON010000060.1 GCA_949457475.1 uncultured Lachnospiraceae bacterium | reverse complement strand
CGTTGATTGGGTGCAATGCGAAAGAGCTGTCAGAGGCAATTATGGATTATATTACAATGCCGGACGAAAAGCAGAAGCGTCTGCAGGCCGCAGCCAGGGAATATGCGTCGGAGGCATTTGATATCAGGCGCAGTGTTGCGTATTTTAATAGGCTGCTGGAGCACCTGTCAGCGAGTGGGGATGAAACAGCGAAAGCTGTATTTTAACAGGCTGCTGGAGCACCTGTCAGCGAGTGGGGATGAAACAGCGAAAGCGGTATTTTAACAGGATGTTGTAACGTTTGTTAGCGAGCGGGGATGAAACAGCGAAAGCTATATTTTAGCAGGCTGTTGTAACGTTTGTTAGCGAGTAGAGATGAACCGAAAAGAAACACAAAAGAAATAGAAAAAGAGGTAAACAGGAATGAGTAAATGGAAAAAAGCGGCTGCCCTTGTGGCGGCGTTTGCAGTTCCATGCGCAATAGGGGCGTTTTTTATAAAGAATTACGTCTGTTTTATTCGAAAACTGATGGATACCAGGGAAGAATTGCAGCTGGGATATGAGACTGCGCTGGAATTGTACCGGGGCAGGTTAAAACGCAGGCACATCAAGGAGTGGTTTGATAAACGCTCTGCCGGTGAAGTGTATATTTATGGATATAACGAGCTGTCAAGGGTGTTTTGTGATGAACTTTTAGAAGAAGGGATCAAGGTAAACGGCATTGTGGATGATGGCTTTGCGGGGGAATATTATAAGCATACGCCGATTATCCGCGCCGATGCGTCCAGGGCAGGCCAAAACCTGCCTGTCATAATTACCGATATGCTGCATTTTGACCGCATCGAACAGGCGTATAGCGATTCGGGGTATAAAGGGAAGGTATATTCCATCCAGGATCCGGTGTTTATGACTGAGGGCCTGTAAAGTAAATAAATAGAATATTTTATATTAAGGTATTTTTTATGAAAAAAGGAGTTTTTCATTATGGATCATTATCGCTATGCTAAAATGGCCGCCTTTAGCCTGATAAAAAAGACGGCGTACGCAACCTTGCCGCGGAAAAAGCTGGCAGAACTAGAATATATCAAAGAGTTTATGCGCAAACCAGATTTTAAAAATCCAACGCGTTTTACGGAGAAAATGTGGCTGTTGAAGCTGATTAATGGGAGACGTCAAAAGGGCCTGCTGCAGCAGTGCTATGATAAATACCGGGTGCGGGATTATGTGAAAGAAAAATTAGGATATGAATCGAAAGGATTTTTAAATGAACTATACGGCGTCTATAACTCTGCGGATGAGATAGATTTCGACGCCCTGCCAGATTCTTTTGCGCTGAAAGTTACGCAGAGCAGCGGGTGTAATTACCTCTGTCCGGACAAGTCAAAGATCGACGAGGAGGCAGTAAGGGAAACATTTAGGGTATGGCTGGATACGGCGAGGCGGTGGATGCCAGGCGCGGGGGCGGAATCCTACCTGTTGGACGGGAAGGCGAGGATCATAGCGGAGAAGCTTTTGGTGACGAATGGGGGGGTGCCGCACGACCTGAGAGTTTTTTGTTTCCATGGACAGCCAAAGCTATTTTGGTGTTCAAAGAACGTTGGGGATACCACCAGGTGGGAAGGGGCGCACGGCAGTATGCCTGTGGGCAATACTTACGACTTGGCGTGGAAACCGCTAAATCTTGACCTGATGACCTATCCGCATAAAGAAGAGTTGTATTTTGAAAAGCCGGAATGTTTAGAAAAGATATTGCGGATTTCTAGGATTTTGTCTGAAGATTTTCTTTTTGCGCGGATAGATTTCCTTATGGTAGATAAGACGCCTATATTTGGGGAGATTACATTTGTCCATAACGGCGGCTATGGAAGATTTGTGCCTGACAGATATGATAAGCTGTTTGGGGAAATGCTGGATATAGACAAGTATCTATGTTATGCAAAATGACCCAGCTTCGCGCGATAGGATATTTATTGATATATTGTATTGGTGTATGGAATAGAAATGATGAGAGAATTAGAATACCCGTTTGATAACCATTTTATATTATCCAAAAAAAGGGCTATTAAAAGAAAGCTGCTGGCTGAGGACGTTTCACGAATACGCAAAAAAATAGCGATACTTGGGGGTTATACGACAAACGATATTAAAAACTGCATGGAGCTGTTCCTTTTAAACCAGGGGATAGAACCGGAGTTTTACGAGTCGGAGTATAACCAGTACTATCAGGACGCCATGTTCGGCAATCCTGTGCTGGATGCGTTTGAGCCGGATATTATATATGTGTGTACCAGCATCCGCAATATCAAACGTTTCCCGTTGATCACGGATGACTGTGCCGCTGTTGCGTCGCTGCTTGATTCGCAGATGACGGAGTTTGTCGGGGTGTGGGAGAACCTTGCAAAAAAATATAAGTGTCCAATCATCCAGAATAATATGGAACTGCCGTTTTTTCGATTGATGGGCAACCAGGATGCGGCCGACATCCACGGGAGGGTGAATTTTGTTACCCGGCTGAACCTGAAGTTTTATGAATACGCGCAGGCGCATGAAAATTTCTACATTTGCGATATCAATTATATTTCAGCCGATTATGGATTAAAGGAGTGGTCCGACCCATTCTACTGGCATATGTACAAATACGCGGTGAATATGAATGCGGTTCCATACCTGGCTTTTCAAGTGGCGAATATGATAAAGTCCATGTTCGGGAAAAATAAAAAAGGGCTGGTACTTGACCTTGACAATACGCTCTGGGGCGGAGTAGTCGGCGAAGACGGCGTGGACAATATCGTGCTTGGGCAGGAGGAGCCGTTGGGGCAGGTGTATTCGGAATTTCAGGAATATATCAAGTTCCATAAAGATATGGGTATCATCCTTGCGGTTGATTCCAAAAATGAGGAAACGAATGCGTTAGCTGGGCTGAACCATGTAGACAGCCTGCTAAAGCCGGACGACTTTGTGCAGATTATGGCAAACTGGGATACAAAGGAGCGAAATTTTACAAAAATAGCGGAAGAAATAAACATCTTGCCAGAAAGTTTAGTATTTGTTGACGATAATCCCGCGGAAAGGCATATCGTAAGGGAACAATTGCACGGCGTATCCGCGCCGGAAATCGGGGAGCCGCACCAGTATATCCAAAATATCGACAGGAGCGGATATTTTGAAGTAACCAGGCTTTGTGCGGACGATGCAAACCGTAATGCGATGTACCGCGAAAACCAGAAAAGAAAAGCGTATGAAGCATCGTTTACCGATTACCACACGTATTTGATAAGCCTAAAAATGAGGGCGGCCATAAGGCCGTTTGCATCTGTCTATATGGCAAGGATCGCGCAATTGACGAATAAGAGCAACCAGTTTAACTTGACTACAAGGCGTTATACGCAGGCTGAGATCGAAGCAGCCGCGGCCGATGACACATACATTACACGATATGGAAAACTGGTGGATAAGTTTGGCAACAACGGCGTAGTCAGCGTGGTTATCGGGCATTTGATAGAAGGCGCCTGCCATATCGATCTTTGGATCATGTCGTGCAGGGTGTTAAAGCGCGAGATGGAGTACGCTATGATGGACGAACTTGTAAACGCATGCAAGTCCAAAGAAATTGGAAAAATCATCGGCTATTATTATCCGACGAAAAAAAACGGCATGGTAAGAGATTTTTATGCGCAGATGGGGTTTCGAAAGGTTTGCAGCGATAAGGACGGAAATACAAAGTGGGAGTTTGAAATCCCGTTAAACTATCAAAATAAGACAGACGTAATCGAGGTAGAGAGATAGGTATATAGAAATAGACATATAAAAATAGAAAACAATATAGATATATAGAAATAGATATACAGAGATAGAAAATATTTGAATGGAAGGAACGTTTTAAAATGACAAAAGAAGAAGTATATAGCGGCTTGCACGAGGTATTTCGGGATGTGTTCGATGATGAATATATTACGATAACTGACGCTACTACGGCAGACGACATAGAGGACTGGGACAGCCTGATGCATATTACACTTGTCGTAGCGGTAGAAAAGAAATTTGGGGTTAAGTTCAGCGTTGGGGAAGCGAACCATTTTCAAAACGTCGGAGAGATGGCAGATGCGATTCGCAAGCAGGTTGGCCCGCGCGCATAAAGCGGAGAAACAGTGGTATAAGGATCATAAGTAGCATGGATATAACATCATTTGCATTTTATATATTTATAGCGATATTTTTGGCGTTGTATTGGTGTATGCCAAAGAACGTCCAGTGGTGTTTTCTGCTTGCCGGGAGCGCCTTTTTTGTATTATCCGGCATGGCGGCGTATACATGTATCTATATCATAGCCAGCGTATTCTCAGTCTGGGGCGCTACGATGCTCTTTCAAAAGGTTGATTCCGGCAATATGGGGGGGGTATTGGCTAAAGAGAAGGATACTGGCCGTAACCCTATGTCTGAATATTGGTATCCTGGCAGTGCTGAAATATACGAATTTAGGGATACATACTATCAATGTGTTTATAAAAGCAACTAGGCATGGCAATTATCTGATTCCCGACGTAAATTTTCTCGCCCCGCTTGCTATTTCCTTTTATACGCTACAGATCGTATCGTATTTATGCGACTGCTATTGGGGGCTGATAGAGCCGGAAAAAAATCCGTTCCGGCTTATGCTGTTTACGATTTATTTTCCGCAGATGGTCTGCGGGCCGATCAGCAGGTATTCCGAAATCGGGGGGCAGCTATTTGCGGCGCATCCGTTTGACTACGAAAAGACGGTTCATGGACTGCGGCGTGTTGGGCTTGGGCTGATAAAAAAACTGGCGGTTTCCAACCGCCTTGCGATCATTGTAAACCATATGTGGGAGCATACAGAAGTTTACAACGGTATGTTTGTATGGCTGGCAATGGCAGGGTTTGCGTTACAGCTTTATACTGATTTTTCAGGGTGTATGGATATCGTGCTTGGATATTCGGAGTGCATGGGCATCCAGCTGCCGGAAAATTTCAAGGCGCCGTTTTTTTCCCGGACAGTGCGGGAATTTTGGCAGCGGTGGCATATCACGCTTGGGGCATGGCTGCGGGATTATATTATGAATCCGCTATTAAAGTCAAAATGGCTGGTCTTAGTAGGTGAAAAAAGCATCGCCTGTTTTGGAAAGAAAAAAGGGCGGAAGATTCCCGTCTATCTTGCCATGTTTTTCCTTTGGACAGCCATGGGGCTGTGGCATGGGGACAGCTGGAAATATGCTATAGGCGAGGGATGGTGGTTTTGGCTTGTGATCGTTTCTGGCCAGATATTTTCAAAGGTATTGAAAAAAATAAAAACCGCGCTGCATGTCCGCGATGACAGCCGTTTGTTTCAGGTCGTCCAGGTGGCGCGCACGGACGCGATTTATCTTGTGGGCATGGTGTTCTTTCGGGCGGCGTCTTTGCGAGATGGATTCGAACGTATTTTGCTGTCTTTTTCAGGCACGTCAAAAACAGACCTGCTGCGTGGGCTGTTTGGCATAAAGGTCATCGTGGGAAACCGGGGATGGCTGGATTTGATAATATTTTTGCTGGCCATATGCATGCTGCTTATTAGCGAAGCGTTTACCTGCTGCGGGAAAGACCTGTTTTCCGTTCTGGGGAAGAAACATTTTGCAGTTAGGTGGTGCGTCTATACGGCGGCGCTTTTGGTCATCCTAGTTTCCTACGGGGTAAACGGCCAGCAGTTTGCATACGCGCGGTTTTAAAGGGGCGCGAGGAAGATGAAAGAAAAAATAATATTTGGAACAAAAATAGCTCTGCTGACCGGGATATGTATGGCGCTTAATTACTGCTTTTTTGACGATATCCATTCTTACACGCGGTATATGCTAAAAGATATGTATGAACAGAAAGAAAATATCGATGTCGTGTTTCTTGGCGCATCGCATGTATATGTAGGCATTGACCCGTTTGAGGCGGATAAACTTTTGGATTGCAATACATTCAACGCGTCCTCGTCGTCGCAGCAGTACCTGGGCTCTTATTATATGCTTAAGGAGATATCCGATGCCAACGATGTTGGGACGGTATTTCTTGATACGACATATATTATGGCAGGATTCGAGGAAGAAGTGGATAGGCAGACATATATCCTTTCCGATTACATGCGAAACGGCAGCAAAAATAAATGGGATTATCTGATTGAGGCAAAGGGGTCTAACGGGATATTAAATACATTGTTTCCCATGATACATAACAGCCAGTTTCCGCACCGGGTACTGCCCGGGCGCTTGTCGACAGCTTATAAAAATTACGATCATTCCTGCGTTAGATATGAAGAGGAATGGTATAAGGGCAAAGGGTTTGTCGTAAAGGACTACGCTGTAGACGAGGGGCATGTATTCGTAAACGAGTGGCCGATGGACACGGATGAATGGATGCACCAGCATACGCTGTCCAATCTTTGCAAGGTCATAGAACTGTGCAGGGAGAGGGGGATCGAGCTGGTTTTGATTGATTGCCCGATGCCAGACGCTACGCTAAAGGATGCGGGATATTACCAGGAATACATAGATTATATGAAGCAGCTCGCTTATGGAGAAAAGCTGGCCTACTTAAATTTTAACCTCTCAAAAGAGGAGGTGCTTAAAATGTCCAGGCAGGACTATTACGACAACGGCCATATGAATATCCATGGCGCGCAAAAGTTCACGCAGGCGCTTTGTAAGGTGTATACAGGCAAGGAAAAACATCCATTTTATGAAACCTACAAGGAGAAGCTAATACACAATAACGATGGGACATAAAAATATGAACAAGCCGGATAACATACAGTACTATAAAAATTGTGAATGGAACAGAGATAGAAATAACAATAGAAATAACAATAGAAATAATAATAGAAATAATAATAGAAATGACAATGGAAATAGCAATAAAAATAACAATGTAAATGACAATGGAAATAGCAATAGCAATAGAAATAACAATGGAAATAATAATGGAGATAGCAACAAGGATAAACATAGCAGCAGTAGTTGCGATAAAGTAATTACAATCAGCATTATAACGCCTTTTTATAACAGACGCAACGTACTGCACAGGCCGTTAAACTCGGTCAAACAACAAACATATCCGCATTTTGAATTGATTCTCATCGACGACGGATCTGATGAAAACAATGACGACATTATCTGGAACTATATGAAGGAAGTCACGTTTCCCGTTTTATATATGAAGAAAACGAAAAATGGGGGGGTACACCGGGCCCGGAACCTGGGGGTAAGGCATTCGCGTGGAGAATATATCGTGTTTCTTGACAGCGACGACGAACTGCTGACAAATAGCCTAGAGATATTGCAAAACAAATGGGAACAGCTTCCGGATAAAGAAAGGTATTTTGTAGTAATGGGCCGGTGTATAGACCAGGCGCAAAACTATGTGACAAAAGAATGGAAACAAAAAGACCTGGAGCAATTTATCAAGAGCGAGGATAAACGCAAAATTAAGAAGTTGGAAAAAAAGTATGCCGGCGATTATCTTGGGATGATAAGGAGCGACCTGCTAAAAGAAAACCCTTGGCCGGAACCATCGGGCGTCCGTTTTGTTTCGGAGGATATTCTTTGGATACGGCTTAGGGAATCCTATAAATCTTTTTTTATCAACGACGTAGTGAGGATCTACTATACAGACTCCAAAGACTCATTAGCCAGGTCGCAGCCGCGAAGCATACAAAAATTCAAAAACGGCCTATGGGATACCGTATATCGGTTAAACCACTGGGAGGTATATCACACTGGATTATGGGGGCAGTTGAAACTGGTTGCTTATTACAGCGTCTACCGGGAGATTATGATCGTATTCGGGGAAAAAAGGCTTGCGTTGAAAAACCCTATCAATATGCTATTAGCGGCTATTTTGAGACTGCCTGCCAGAAAGGTCGCGGATCGTATCATCAAAGATATGACAGGAAGGATATAGTGGATGAAAGAATGGAAGAAGAGAAGCCTGGAATTGTATCAATATATGCCTATGGCGATTAAGCAGTGGAGGCATTGGGTAAAGGCAAAAGGAAGGCAGACCATTCCCCAAAAAAGCCTTGGGTTTGAATTGCATGTATGTGAGCAATGCAATTTAAAGTGCCGGGGATGCGATAATTTTTCTTGCCTTGTGAAAGAAAACAATTTTTATGATATCAATGTATTTCGCAAAGACTTGCTAAGATTAAAAGAACTGTTCGAAAACCATGTGGAAAGAATTACGCTGCTTGGCGGCGAACCGCTTTTAAATCCCGAATTGGGGGGGTATCTTACTTTTGCAAGAGAAACTTTTCCACATTGCGAGCTGCAAATCGTATCGAATGGCACGTTAATCATGAAGCAGGACGATGCCCTTTGGGATACCTGCAAAGAGACGGCAGCCCGTTTTATGATAACGAAATATCCAATACCATACGACTATGAGAAAGCGCTGATATTTTTACAGCAAAAAGGCGTAGATGCATCCTATGCGTACGGTACTGGCGAGACGTTAAAAACACTTTATGTAAGGCCGCTAAATATTCGGGGGACGAGCGACCCTAGAAAAGAATTTACGCATTGCGGACGGGCTAATGGATGTATTTCGCTGAAGAATGGCTATTTATACACATGCACATTCATTCCAAATATCTATGCGTTTAATGAGGCGTTTGGCACAAAGCTGGATATTGGCAAGTCGGATGGAATCAATATATACGAAGATGGAATTACAGCGGATGCAATTATGAAGTTTCTTGCGACTCCCGTACAGGCGTGTAGATATTGCGATAATTTTCATTGGCGTACAGGGATGAAATGGGAAACTTCCAAAGGGAAGATCGGGGAATGGATGTGAATTGCAAGGTAGGAGATAAAAAGGATTCGGAGTTGTTATGCAGATTATTAAAATTCTTAAAAAATTCAGGCTGATACTCTCCAGGCATCAGAAATTCAGGGTATGCGAACTGGCGCTTATGATGGTGATAGGCGGGATACTGGAAACATGTTCCGTATCGCTTGTCCTGCCGTTTACGAATGCCGTCGTAAATCCAAAGGATACAATGGAGAAATGGTATGCGATCGCGGTATGCAAGCTGCTTGCCATTGATTCTATAGAGACATTTCTGGTTGTCCTTGCGATAGCGCTTGCGTCCTTATATATTATTAAGAATATATTTTTAATGTTTGAATTTAGTATGCAGTACTGGTTTGTATATGGAAATATGTTTGAAATGCAAAAAACATTGCTGCACACATATATCAATAGGCCTTATGAGTCTTTCTTAGAGGTTTCGTCCGGCGAGATTGTGCGGATTATTAATAATGATATTATGCATGTTTTTAACCTGCTGGTCGTTTTGCTTTCGCTTTTCACAGAAATGGTCGTTTCTGTAATGCTTGTAGCGGCAATTTTCGTTATGGCGCCCAGTATAACGGTTTATCTATCGATCCTTCTTGCCGCCCTGCTTTTCTTTATTTTCGTAGCCATCAAACCTGTGTTGCGCAGGGCGGGGCTGAATGAGCAAACGTCTAGGGCGGGCATGAATAAATGGCTTTTGCAGGCCGTTGAGGGGATTAAGGAAATAAAAGTCATGCAAAAGGAGCTTTTTTTCCAGCATAATTTTGACAAGAATGGCAGCATTTATATTAAATCCCTAAGGTGGAACCAGCTGTTGGGAATCGCGCCGCGATTTATAATAGAAGCTATTTGTATGGGCGGAATGTTTATTTTGGTGGCTTTGCTGATATACCAGGGCGCGCACCTGCAATCATTGGCTCCTGCGCTTACGGCTGTGGCAATGGCAGCCATCCGCCTCCTTCCAGCGGTGAACCGCATTTCAAACGCGCTGTCGCAAATCGCGTATAATGAACCGATGCTAGACAAGGTGATAGAAAACCTGAATGTTTCAAATGAGGCAAAGAAAAACGGGGATATCCAGGCTACAAATAATAAATCAGCCGCTACATTGTCTAAACTAAAACAGGAAATAAACATAGAAAATATCTATTACCGTTACCCGAACTCCCATCGTCCCATTCTTATCGATGCCAGTATGAAAATAAAGAAAGGGGAGTCTGTCGGAATTATCGGAGCATCGGGCGCAGGGAAAACAACGTTTGTTGATGTACTTCTGGGGCTTTTGATTCCACAAAGCGGTCGAATACAAGTAGACTATGCGGATATCCGGGACGACTATCCAGGGTGGACGCGCCAGATTGGCTATATTCCTCAGATGATTTTTATGCTCGATGATTCTATTTGCGCAAACGTAGCGTTTGGGGAAAATACCGGGGATCAATCGAAAGAGCGGGTATGGCAGGCGATCCGGGAAGCGGCCCTTGAGGATTTTGTAAAAGGGCTGCCAGACGGATTGGATACACAGATTGGGGAAAGGGGCGTCAGGCTGTCCGGAGGGCAACGACAGAGAATTGGCATTGCAAGGGCTCTATACAGGAATCCGGAAATTCTAGTTTTCGATGAAGCTACGTCCGCATTGGATAATGAGACAGAAACGGCAATTATGGAATCTATACACAGTCTACAAGGAAAAAAGACCATGATCATTATCGCACACAGGCTCACTACCATTGAATCATGCGACCATATATTTGAAGTCGAGAATGGAAAAATAAAGAAGAAAAGATAAAAAGAAAAAAAGATATTAAGCGTTGCTAAAAAGGGAGAAAGAAGAATGAGATATGCATTAATTGGCTGCGGCCGGATATCCCCAAACCACATTGCGGCGGCAAAAAGCAATAACTTGGATTTTGTAGGGATTTGCGATACGGATGATAAAATGCTTTATGACAAAGCCGTAAAATTTGATTTAAAGGACGTCCCCCAATACCACGACTACCGTCAGATGCTGGACAGGGAAAGGCCGGAGCTTGTCGCGATTGCCACAGAATCCGGCAGCCATGCTGCGATCGCCCTAGACTGCATTGCGGCGTCTTGCAACCTGATTATAGAAAAGCCGATCGCGCTGTCCCTGGCGGACGCGGACGCAATTATTGAAGCGTCCAGAAAAAAGGGGGTCAAGGTCTGCGTCTCCCACCAGAACCGGTTTAATAAATCCGTGCAGAAAATCCGCGAGGCATTGGAGAAAAACCGTTTTGGCAGGATGTTCTACGGGGCGGCCCACGTGCGCTGGTGCAGGGACTGGGCGTACTATTCCAGGGCAAAGTGGCGCGGGACCTGGGCGCAGGACGGGGGCGCGCTGATGAACCAGTGCATCCATAATATCGACCTGCTCCGCTGGATGATGGGGGACGGGGTGGACGAGGTCGTGGGCATGACGGACCGGCTCAACCACCCCTACATAGAGGCGGAGGACTTCGGGGTTGCGCTTATAAAATTCAAGAACGGGGCATACGGGGTCGTGGAGGGCACGACGGACCTGTACCCAAAGAACCTGGAGGAGACGCTGTACCTGTTCGGGGAGAAGGGGACGGTGAAAGCGGGGGGCCAGAGCGTCAACCGCATCGAGGAGTGGCGCTTTTCCGACGCGCTCGACATCCCGGGCGAGGTGGCCGCGCAGTTCGCGGAGGACCCGCCGAACGTATATGGGTATGGGCATAGGCCGCTGTACGCGGATATGGTGGAGGCGGTGGGGGCCGGCCGGGAGCCGTATGTGGACGCATGGGCGGGCAGGAGGGCGCTGGAGCTTGTGCTTGCGATCTACAAGTCCGCGGCGCAGGGTCAGGCGGTCAAACTGCCGCTGGGGGGCTGCGCGACGGTGGATTTTGCGGGGAGGTTTGGATAGGGTGGACTATTTTAAGCATGAAACAAGCGTCATTGATGAGCATGTATCTATTGGTAAAAACACGAAAATCTGGCATTTCTCCCATATTCAGTCTGGGACAGTGATCGGTTCGGACTGTTCCTTAGGCCAAAATGTGAATGTCTCCAACAATGTGTTGATCGGCAGCCATGTGAAGGTACAGAATAACGTTTCTATTTATGAAGGCGTTACGCTTGAAGACTATGTTTTTTGCGGCCCTTCTTGCGTGTTTACGAACGATTTAACCCCAAGGTCCCGATATCCGAAAAATCATAGGTATATGTCCACCATTATTCGCCATGATGCAACAATCGGGGCAAATGCAACCATTGTCTGCGGCCATGAAATCGGCCATCATGCCATGATAGCTGCCGGAGCAGTAGTGGCAGCAAATGTTTTACCTTATGCATTGGTAGCGGGAGTTCCGGCAAAGCGGATCGGATGGGTCTGCGAGTGCGGGGTGGTGTTAGAAAAGGGGCATTCAGAGACCGGTTTTTTTTGTCCTGCCTGTAAACGAACGTATTTATGTAAAAATGGAGCTTTATATAATATAAAAGAAAGCTGACACAATGGAATTCAAAGACCTAAAAAAACAATACAAACGTATCCAGCCATCCGTCGACCGCGCGCTCGCGCAGGCTATAGCCTCCGCCGATTTTATATCCGGCGCGCAGGTACGCGCCCTGGAGCAGACGCTCGCAGCATATACCGGATGCAGGCACTGCATTTCATGCGCCAACGGCACGGATGCAATCTCCATAGCGCTGGCGGCACATGGCGTCGGAACAGGGGACGCCGTATTTGTGCCGGATTTTACGTTTTTCAGCTCGGGCGAGTGCCCGGCAGCGGCAGGGGCGACACCGATTTTTGTGGACGTGCTGCCTACAACGTACAACATAGACCCTGCAGCGCTCCAATCTGCGGTAGAGGATGTAATCGCGTGGGGGCGGCTCAGGCCGCGGGCGGTAATCGCGGTAGACCTATTTGGGCAGCCGTTTGCGTATGAGGCAGTCCGCAGCATCTGCAGCCGCTACCATCTATTGCTAATCGAAGATGCCGCACAAGGGTTTGGAGGGCATATCCGCCTAAAACGTGCCGGGGGTGCCGTAAAGATGGCCTGCTCCTTAGGGGATATTGCCACAACATCGTTCTTTCCAGCCAAGCCGCTCGGCTGTTATGGCGACGGCGGGGCGATTTTTACCAATGACGACGATATCGCGTCCCTTTGCCGTTCGCTTGCCGTCCATGGCAAAGATATGGAACACCCGGACGACCCAGATGCGAAATATCATAATATAAGGATTGGAAGGAACAGCCGGCTCGATACGATACAGGCTGCGGTGCTGCTGGCAAAATTCCCGGTATTTTGCGGGGAAGAGCTGGATGCCGCCAACCGTGTGGCCAGCCTGTATGCCTCGCAGCTGTCGGAGGTAGAAGGGCTTGTTATTCCAGCCGTTTTAGACGGCGCATATTCCTCCTGGGCGCAATATACCATCCAGCTGCCGGAAGGTACGGACCGTGCGGCCGTGCGGCAGGAATTAAAACGGCGCGGCGTCCCTACCAATATCTATTATATAAAGCCCATGCATAAACAGGGCGCGTTTCAGTCTACGCGCAGCGCGGAGGCCGACTGCCCAGTTACGGAAAAATTGTGCGAAAGGGTGCTGTGCCTGCCCATCCATCCGTATTTGACGCAAGAAGAAGCACTTGCCGTCTGCGAAGCTTTAAAAACAGTTTTGGATTCCAGTCGGCCGCATGGCGGGACACTGTTTTAAAAACAGAATCAGAAAATGAAAAAAGCCCGGGATACCCGCAAGCTGCTTGATATGCTCCTTGCGGTATCCCGGGCTTTTTTATGACAAGTGAAACAGCCTGCTGTGTTTGCCGTTTATTCATGTGTTTGTTTATAATTTTTCTGATAGGAAATCCCCCACTGTTCCATGGAGTCGAAGATCGGATGCATGGATTTACCCAGCTCGCTTAGGGCGTACTCTACCCTTGGCGGCACTTCTGGGTATGCCGTGCGGATGATAAGCCCGTCAGATTCCATGGAACGGAGGCTGTCGGTAAGGACTTTTTGGCTGATGCCTTCTAGGTTTCTATGTAATTCATTAAAACGCCATGGGCGGATGAATAAATTTCGCATAATGAGCAATTTCCATTTACTTCCGATAAGTGAAACCGTTGTTGCAACAGGGCATAACGGCATTTCTTTTTTTGTCAGCATATAAAAAACCTCCGTCGCATAATTATCGCGTTTATCTCATGTTGGATAATTATCTCACATCGCATAATTATCGCGTTTATTTCATGTCGGATAATTATCTCACATCGCATAATTATCGCGTTTATTTCATGTCACATGTCTATTTTAATGCCATATTTGGTAAAATGCAATGCTAAAAATCCCCAAACGATACGAAAAAGTAACTAGTGCGTTACTTTTCCCGGGGTGGAGATATGCATGATATGCAGGATATACTATAGAAGAAAAATAATAGGTTGTTATCCGGCAGTCAAATTCTGGAACAGTTTTTATGTTTTGAGGTACCCGGACGCTGGTGCCAGGCCGCAAGCCCTCCCTGATGTTCCAGCTTCGGGATGTAAGAAATTCTAAG